>JBGVGP010000239.1:0-1940 GCA_045121735.1 Acutalibacteraceae bacterium | reverse complement strand
TGAAGCGCCGACAGGTGCATCTGTTGTATGTATTAATATTATTTTCCTTCTCTTTTTCTCGATTATCGGTAAAATCGGTGTACATATCAAAAGCATGTGGATGAAAAGAGCGCTTGTGGCGTCGGTGTGTGTAATACTTTCTGTTATACTTGTTGTTTTGCCGTCACTTTCAGGTGTATCCTTTAATAAAAAGGATAAGATCAGCGTTGTTACTGTTGGCTTTGCAGAATATGATTTTGCACGTCAGATTGTCGGTGACAAGGGTGATGTGACGATGCTTCTTTCAGCAGGACAGGAGAGTCACACCTACGAGCCTACACCTGCCGATATAGTTAAAATCAAAGACAGCGATGTATTTGTTTGCGGCGGCGGTGAATCGGAAAGCTGGGTTGAGCGTATTATTGGCTCAACTGACGCTGATATGAGAGTTGTCAGAATGATGGAGGTGTGCAGTCTGCAGCCCGGTGATGACCATAATCACAGTCACGGTGAAAGCCACGAACACGGCGAAGACGAGGAATATGACGAGCACGTGTGGACCTCACCTGTTAATGCAAAGAATATTTTAAAGGCAATAGGCGATGCTTTATGTGAAGCCGATGAGGTAAATGCCGATTATTACACCGAGAATATGCAGGAGTATCTTGCTTTACTTGATAAGCTTGATGCTGATTTCCAAGCCCTCTCACATAATGCTCACGGTAAATATATAGTTATCGGTGACAGATTTCCTTTGAGATATCTTATGCTTGAGTACGGCATAGATTATTATTCTGCATATCCCGGCTGTTCTGCTCAGGTTGAGGTGAATCCCGTCACAATTGCGACGCTGAATGACAAGATAAAAGCAGACAATATTCCTGTTGTTTTCAAGATAGATTTAAGCAACGGCAATGTTGCACGCTCAATGTGTGAGCAGACGGGTGCAACGCTTTCTACTCTTTATTCCTGTCACGTTGTTTCGCAGGAGCTTCTTGATTCGGGCGAAACCTATGCTTCACTTATGTATAAAAACCTTGAGGCCTTAAGCCTTGCTTTAAAATAATAATGAAATCCCTCTCAATTATTGTTCACTCTGAACTCATTGAGAGGGATGCTTTTATATTATTTTTTCAAAAAATTCTGCCGTAGCAATTCCGCTTGCTCTGTTATATCTGCCAAGGTTAAAAAGACATTCGCTGTCACCGACGGTGACGGTGTTTGTCTTTTCTTCACAGCCGAGAGTGCAGGTAAAGCCGCATTCCTTTATTATGCTCAGGGTGCTTTTGCTTTTTGCACCGTAGGGGTAAGCTACTGCTGTAGGTCTGAAGCCGCAGTTTGTGTAAAAAAGCTCCTGTGCCTTGTAAAGGTCGGCAGTTAAAGCGGCCTTATATTCGCTTTCGCTTTCACCCTTAAGCTTGCTTATTCCCTTTCTCTGTCCGTTCTGATTGTTGTGCATATTATAGCTGTGATTCTGAACCTCAACACAGCCGCTTTCCCTCATTTCGCTTATCTCCTGCCACGTGAGATTTGAATAGCTTATGTTGTGGTCATCAATGGCGGAGTATTTTTCCGTTACACTGCCGATAACTGAAACAACGGCCTTCATTCCGTATTGCCTGAGCAGGGGATAAGCGATAACGTAAAAGCTTTCAAAGCCGTCATCGAAGGTTATCATAATAGGCTTTTCGGGAAGTGATGAGTTGCCGTTTACAAAAGCTTCAAGCTCGCTGACGGTGACGGCGGTATAGCCCTTATCTCTGATATATTCAAGGTCAGCTATGAATTCATCCTCAGTAACGGTGTATCTGCCGGCCCTGGCACTGTTTTTTGTAATATTATGATACATCAGCACGGGCAGAACGGCAGTTTCGGCGGCCGTAGAGGCGGTAACGCTTTTATCTTCGGATTTCAAAGCGAAAGCAAAGGACAGCAATACAACCAAGCTAAGTGCAATTACC
>JBGVGP010000238.1:0-4295 GCA_045121735.1 Acutalibacteraceae bacterium | reverse complement strand
CTTCGGCAATCTTTTCGGGTGTAACATAAACCCATACGCCTACCCAATGAGAAGCGTCACCCTCAGCTGAATTCTTTACATCCCAGAATAAGCCGGGCTCACTCCAATTGCCGTCTGTGTTCTTACGGAATTTTACTGTCTTGAGCTCTTCTTCTGTAAGACCTGCAGGAGCAATTACCTTAAAGCCTGCCCACCATCCGTCATTCATTCTGCCTATTGAGGGGTCAGCCTTTGCAAATTCAAGTGTGATTTCTTCCTTGTTACTTACAAGAATTTCATCTGTACCCTCTGCTGCAAGTCCGTCTGTAATAGCCTCTGCCTGACCGAGGAAGGGTGCCATATCAAGGTTGATTTTTGTTACATCGAGAACAAATTCAACTACCTGGGTTGAAATGCCGAAGCCGTTTCCATCCCAGTCAAATTCATATTTGAGTGTAAGCTTGCCGTCTGCATCATTTTTGATAATATCGGGAGTTACGCACATCCAGGAATCAAAGTACTGAACCGGAGCATCATCCTTTGAATCCTTCAAATCACGGAAATAAGCAGGGGTGCCCCATCCGGTACCGTTCCATTTGCGGTACTTTGCATTTTTAATCTGCTCTGAGGTAAGCTCAGCAGGAGCAAATACTCTGATACCTGCCCACCAGCCGTCATAAAATCTGTAAGCTGAGGGGTCTGCTCTATGGAAGCTGAGGGTTACCTCTTCTTTATTTGTTGCATAAATATCAGTTTCACCTGAAATCTCTATACCATCTGTAAAAGCTGTAGCTGTACCGTAGTTGTGCTCTGTGTCAAGTACAAGCTTTTCTGTATCAAGCACAACATTTATTTTCTGTACTTCACCTTCAAAGCCGTTTCCGTACCAGTCAAACTCGTAGCTGTAGGTAAGCTTGCCTTCTACTGCTTCGGCAATCTTTTCGGGAGTAACATAAGTCCATACGCCTACCCAGTGAGCAGCGTCGCCCTCGGCTGAATTCTTTACATCCCAGAATAAGCCGGGCTCACTCCACTGACCGTCTGTGTTCTTACGGAATTTTACAGTCTTAAGCTCTTCTTCTGTAAGACCTGCAGGAGCAATTACCTTAAAGCCTGCCCACCAGCCGTCATTCATTCTGCCTATTGAGGGGTCAGCCTTTGCAAATTCAAGTGTGATTTCCTCCTTGTTACTTACAAGAATTTCATCTGTACCCTCTGCGCTGAGTCCCTTTGTAATAGCCTGAGCTGAGCCGAGGAAGGGAGTCATATCAAGATTGATTCTTTCTACATCGAGAACAAAGCTGACCTTCTGTGTTGAAATACCGAATCCGTTGTTATCCCAGTCAAATTCATAAATAACAGAAAGCTTTTTGTCTTCATCATTTGCAATGATTTCAGGTGTTACGCGCATCCATGAATCAAAATAATGTACTGTTGCATCATCCTTGGAATCCTTAATATCCCAGAACAATTTAGGCTCATCCCAGCCTGTGCCGTTCCACTTGCGGTATTTTACACTTTTAATTTGTTCAGTAGTAAGACCTTCGGGAGCAAATATTCTCGTTCCTGCCCACCAGCCGTCATAATATCTGTAAATTGAAGGATCCTTTCTGCTGAAGGTGAGATTTACTGTTTCCTTGTTTGTTATTACAAGCTCTTCTTCGCCTTCTACAGCAAGTCCCTGTGTGAATACCTGAGCTGAACCGTAATGGTCCTCGTGGTCAAGGTTAAGCTTTGTTGTATCAAGTACAAAGTTAAATGTCTGCACCTCACCGTCAAAGCCGTTGCCGTACCAGTCAAATACATAAGTGGTTGTAAGCTTGTTGTCCTCGTCTGCTGCAATAAGCTCGGGGGTTGCCATAATCCACATTTCCACATAATGCACATCTGCATCATCTGCTGAATCCTTTACATTCCAGAAAACCTTTTCAGTTGTACCCTTTGCGTCTGTTCTTAAATACTTTGCACTTCTGAGTTCCTCTGCTGTAAGGTCTGCGGGAGCAATTACCTTAAAGCCTGCCCACCAACCGTCTTCCATTCTGCCGATTGAGGGATCAGCCTTTGAATAGTAAAGGGTGATTTCATCATTGTTTGTTACTGTGATTTCTTCCTTGCCTTCGACAGTAAGTCCGTTTGAGATAGCCTGAGCTGAGCCGAGGAAGGGAGTCATATCAAGGTTGATTTTATCTGTATCGAGTACAACATTTATCTTCTGTACTTCACCGTCAAAGCCGTTTCCGTACCAGTCAAACTCGTAGCTGTAGGTAAGCTTACCTTCTGCTGCCTCGGCAATCTTTTCGGGTGTAACATAAACCCATACGCCTACCCAGTGAGAAGCGTCACCCTCAGCTGAATTCTTTACATCCCAGAATAAACCGTCAGCACTCCACTGACCGTCTGTGTTCTTACGGAATTTTACGGTCTTGAGCTCTTCTTCTGTAAGGCCTGCAGGTGCAATCACCTTAAAGCCTGCCCACCAGCCGTCCTTATTTCTGCCTATTGTGGGGTCAGCCTTAGCAAATTCAAGTGTAATTTCTTCCTTGTTGGTTACAAGAATTTCGTCTGTACCCTCTGCGGTAAGTCCGTCTGTCAGTGCTTCAACCATGCCTGAGTGCAAAGGCTCAACCACTGCAAACGCAGGCATCATTACAGAAAATGCCATAACAAAGCTGAGCACAAGACTCATAGCTCTTTTTGCGTTTTCCTTAGTTATTATTTTCATAGTTTCATATCCTCCTTTAAAGAAATATGATATAATTATACAGATATAATATACCATACTATATAACAAGTGTGCAAGAGATTTTTTATTCTTTTATTTTTTGTTTAAAAAGATTGCAAAAATTATCATTAAATGTTATCCTCTTATCAACGACACACCGAAAGGAGAATTCCTATGCTTATTGCCGGCTTACAGAAGCTTACACTGCTCGATTACCCCGGGAAGACCGCCTGCACGGTTTTTTTACACGGCTGCAATTTCCGTTGCCCGTTTTGCCACAATGCTCTGCTGGTTACCCAAAAGCCTGAGGCACTTATAAGTGAGGAGGAATTTTTCTCCTTTCTGGGGAAGCGCAGGGGAATCCTTGACGGCGTGTGTATAACAGGCGGTGAGCCTACCTTGCAAAAGGAGCTTATCCCCTTTATTAAAAGAATCAAGGCAATGGGCTTTCTTATAAAGCTTGATACCAACGGCTACAGGCCCGAGGCTTTAAGTGAAATTATAGCTGAGGGTCTTGCCGATTATATTGCGATGGATATAAAGGCCGCACCCGAAAAATACAGCCTTGCAGCAGGTCTTGCAGACTGTGATTTTTCACTTATTCAAAAAAGCATTGAGCTTATTGAAAAAAGCGGTGTCCCCCACGAATTCCGCACTACCGTTACAAGGGAGCTTCACAGCGAAGAGGACTTTCCTAAAATCCTTTCACTTTTCAGCAACGATACTCCGTACTTTATTCAGCAGTTCAAGGATTCGGGCATCCTTATTGACTCGGAGTGTAACGGCTGGAGCACTGAGGAAATGAAAAAGCTTCAGCAAAGGCTTCTTACCTCTTACAAAAATGTTTCTCTTCGTGAGGGTTAATCCCTTTATTCGGACTTTATCGGATTAAGGCGTAAAATCAAAGCGACAGATATATTACTGCCTGTTCTATATCTTGTGGTGAAATACCATATTTTGTGGTTTTTTTGACAAAATAATACAAGAAATTGTGTAATCCTATTGCTTTTCACAACTAATAGTGCTATAATCAGTTTTGCACCGTAAAAAAATACGGAACAAGCTGATTATATTTTTTTAAGAAAAAAAGAAAGCAAAAAAGGAGGAACTTTTATGTATTCAGTTATGAAACGTTCAGGCAAGCTTATTGAGTTTGACCTCGGCAAAATCACTCAGGCTATTACCCTTGCTTTTGAAGCAGAGCAGAGAGACTATAATCCCAACATCATCGACTTTCTTGCCCTTAAGGTTACTGCAGACTTTGAACCGAAAATCAAGGACCACTGCATTGCCGTTGAGGACATTCAGGACAGCGTTGAAAACGTGCTTGTTCAGGCAGGCTATTCCGACGTTGCAAAGGCATACATCCTCTACCGCCGTCAGCACGAAAAGCTGCGTGACATCAACACAACTCTTCTTGACTATAAGGAAATTGTTGATAACTACGTAAACGTTTCAGACTGGCGTGTTAAGGAAAACTCAACCGTTACCTATTCAGTAGGCGGTCTCATCCTCAATAACTCCGGTGCAATCACTGCCAACTACTGGCTCAGCGAGGTTTACGATGACGAAATCGCAAACGCTCACAGAAACG
>JBGVGP010000237.1:0-17954 GCA_045121735.1 Acutalibacteraceae bacterium | reverse complement strand
CCGATGTAGTTTTCGCTGGGGTCAATGCTTTCAAGGGCCTCTGTGAGGCTTTTGCCTGTGGTGTAAAGACCTTTATCAAGCTTAATGTTATCAAAATTCATATTTACATTCCTCCTTAAAGAATAAGTGCAAGTGTTTTTGTTGCTGTGTCAACGCTAAGCACGGTGTAGGGCTTACCGTTTTCCTCGTCAACCTCAAGGTAGCCTGTGGTGCCTACGGAAAGCTTGCAGATGCCTACCTTGGGGATTGTGTTTTTGAAGCTTGCTTCTGCATAGCCGCGTACAATAACTGATGCAATACCGTTACGGTAAACTGAAACAATACCTGTAAAGGGTGCTCCCTGCTCGGGATAATAAACGTTGCCGGTGTTCTGAAGAGCAACGGCTCTTTTTGCTGTTACGGCAGACATAGCCTCAAAGGTGATTTCCTGTGTGTCAAAGCCGTTATAATAAGTTTTCATATTTTTCCTCCTTAAATTTTAAAAGAATTATTGTTGGTTACTGTTTTGCTCTTTTGTATGCTTTTGAGCTGAAGAGCAACGGGGATAATTTCAGCGGCCTGTGCCTTAAGGCTTTCTGCCAGGGCCTTGAGCTGTGAAATTTCCATAGCCTCACAGCTTTTTATAAAGGCGTCAATATTTACCTTGTTCATTGCTATGAGTGCATATTTTTTAATTTCGTCAGTAAGAAAGCCCTTGTAAAAGTCAGCCTCTTCGGCTTTTCTTTCAAGGTCTCTTACATATTTTGTCGAAAAAAGTGCCTCATCGCTCTTGCCTTCTGATGCTGTGGGATAAGCTGATTTCTTGTCTGTTGTGCCGCAAAAGGCTTTTGTGACGCCTGCATTTTTCTGTGCAGGCACGGCAACAAAGGACCATTCGTAGGCATCTCTTGCATCGGAAAGAATACCGTGGCAAAGCTTTTTGCCGTAGTATTTGCCCTTGATGTGCTTGCACTCATGGGTCTTCATATCCTTGCCGCATATTGAGCAGGTAAGGCTTCCCATGCTGCAGCCTACGCTTACCTCTTTTTTTATGCCGCCTTCAATCTGCTCAATCATCTCCTTGGTTTCGTCGGTGATGAGCATATAGGCCTTGGCCTTGAGGGCGGTGTAGCTTTCCCCGTTAAGGGTCTTTCTGCTGTTATCCTGTTCAAGCCAGGTTTTATAAATTCGTGCCTTCTGATTATGCGCGCTCATGCTGTGGTCAGAAATACCCGTTTTTCCCTCAAAAAGGGGCATAAGCGCCTTGAGTGCATCAACTGAAAAACGCTCAAAGTCACGGTCTACCTCATTATCGCAAAGGGTGAGACTGAAGCAGTAAACATTTTCTGCCTCAAGGGGATTTCTTGCATAAGCGTTTATAAGCTCAAGCTCGGAAGGGTCGGGTGTGTTATTAGCTGAGGGTGTCATCGTTTTTTTCACCTCCTGTTTCTGCAGTGATTTTTGCACTTTGTGCATCGTAGTAGCGGCTTCTTGCAAGCTCGGTAATATCCTGTAGTGTAATTGCGTCCCAGTTGATTTCAAAGTCACAGTCAAAGCCGTGAAGCCTTAAGAAGAGTCGGCATATCTGTGAAATAACGGGATTAAGCTCACGGCGGTAGTATTCAATTTCACTTGTGAGAATATCTGCCTGCTGATAGCTCATCCTTTCTGTTGTAGACCACGAGAGGCCGAGAAGAAAGGGCGGAATGCCAAGCTTTGCAACAATCTGCTCAAGCATCTGTCTTACGGGAATTTCACTGTCAAGAATCTGATTGTCAGCGCCGATTGCCTTGATGCTTACGTCGCCTACGGCAACAAAGTCCTTTGCTGCGCCGCTTCCTGTTGACATTGCCTTGCTCCATTCGTTAGCAACAAGCATAGCTCTTTCCTTGGCATAGGCCTTGTCAATTGAATCGTTCTGGGGCTTATAGGTAACAGCAAAGCGCACATTGCCTACACGCTCCCAGTTGGTGCCTATAGTGTTGTAAATTTTAAGCAGTACATCGCTTATAAAGGGTAAGCCCTTAAGTATCGAAGTGCCGTAAACTGCGCCCGGCTCGGGATTATGAACCGACAGAAGAATAAGGGCGGGATATTTTACGGGTGTAAAGCTGCCGTTACCCTTATCGGTGCTTACAACTATATCAAGGGCGCTGCTGCCCTGACTTAAGGAAACACCCTTAAGGTCGGCATTGTAAAGGTGGGTTATCGTGTTACCGTCAGTCACCATTTCACCTACTGCTGTGCCGTAGGTGAGAAGCTGTTCAAGAAAGCAGGATGTAAAAGCCTCTATACCCTGACGGGTACCGCCTACGTTTACTGCTTTAAGGAAATCGAAAAGCGCTTTTTCAGCAGCCTTGCTTTCGCAGGTGACCGAAAAGCTTCCTATGAGGCGCACTATTTTGTAAATAGCCGCATCAATGATGGGAACTGCTTCACGAAGAGACCTGTAAAGCTCCATATCAGCCGTCGATAATGGGTTATAATTGTCAAGCAGCATAAAGGGGTGCCTTACACCTACGGTCTGCGGAACGGCGACGACTGCGCTTTCTGCGGCTTCTTTTTCCTTTTTCTTTTTACCGATAGTCAAAAATTTCACTCCTTTCCTTGCTTGTCCTTCGGGGGACAGGCTGTTTTATCTGCTTGAGGCAAAAACAAAAAATCCGTCATCCTCTTTTGAAAGCACGTTAAGAACAAAATAACGTATTTCATCCATAGCGTGGTCGTGCTCCTTTTTAGGCGTATCCTTACGGGCGCCCTCGTCCCAACGGTAAAGGGAAAACTCCTTTATTGCGCTTTTACAGCTGGGTGAAATACGGATTTTTCCGTCACGCAAGGCGCCCTGCACCTTGCGTATACCGTCGGTGACATCGTTTTTTGCAGGAATAACGGTGAATTTGCCGTGTCGGCAGATGCATTCGATGAAGGAGGCGGCAGAGGGGTCGGCAATTACTGCCTCAATGCTCTTGCCGTCGGTGAGCTTTTCAAGCTCACAGTAGTACTCCTCATCGGTTTTTTGTGTGCCCTGCTCCCTTGAGCTGAAGTAATACTCGTCGATTCGGTACCATACGTTATCGTGAAGGCCCCAAAGCCCCATAGAGGTGGGATTGACGGTGCCGTAATCACAGGAGACGTAGTATTTTTCAAAGCTCTGACAGGGCGGCTCACGGGTGTATTTGCCCTTTGCCGCATCAGGATAGACAAGTCCGTCAACGGCAACCCATTTGCCAAGGACAAACCTTTCATAAAAGGCGCCGCTGTAAAGACTTTCGTAGCGGCGTATCATCTTTTTTGAAAGGGAGGGGTTGTCTGACATAAGGAAGTGGAGATAAAAGCAGTTTTTTTCCTTATGCTTCAGTATCCATTCCTTATAGAACCAGTGCATAGGATTTTCGGGGTTGCAGTTGAACCAGAATTTTGACCCGGCAAGCGAGCATCGCGCAAGAGCCTGCTCAACAAAGGAGCGGGGCATGAGGGCCACCTCATCAAGGAGAATGCCGCCGAGAGTCATACCCTGAATAAGCGAGGCAGAGCTCTCATCACGGCCGCCGAAAAGATAAAAACGGTTGGTTTTTCCTTCAAAAGAGATTTCCACAAGGTTCTGACTCATCTTTTCCCTGCATTCAAAGCCAAGCTCACGAAGACGGGGGATAAGCTCGGTTATAATGTTTCGCCTCAGTGAGGTTATGGTTTTGCCGCAAAGTGCAAAGGAGGTGTCGTCAAAACGGTAAAAGGCCCAGGCCACAAAGGAAATGGACATACAGGTGGTTTTTCCGCTTCGTACTGCGCCGTCGCATATAAGACCGTCATAGCCGCAAAAGGGCGAGTCATCATGCCACCAGGAGAGCACGGCAAGCTGCTTTTTTGAAAAGACAGTAAAATTCTGCTTATTCAAGCTCATCCTCCTTTAAAGCTGAAGCAGAGGCTGCTATGGCTGAGTAAAGTGAGGCACCTGACATAATATCCTTTTCGTCACAAAGCTGCTGAAGCTTTTCGAGTGCTTTAAGGCGGTCAAAGAATTTTATTTCAATATCTCCACCCTTTTTTCTTTTGATTTCGGAAATATTGAAAAGGTCCATCTGTTCAATTTTTTCCGTTTCAGTCTCTTCGCAGTAAAGAAGCTTAATTGCGTCACTGACGCAGCCGAAGGCAAGTCTTATATAGCCTTGTGCTATATCTTTTTTATCGGCCCTTCGCTGCTTGTCAAGCTCTTCAATATAGCTTTTTATCTCCTTTCTTTTCATAAGGCGCAGTGAGGCCCTTTCGGGAAAAAGGTAGCCTGACTTTGCCGCTGCCTCTCTGCCGTTGCAGTTGAGGCTGTAGTAGGTGCAAAAGAGCTTTTCTTTGCTTGTGATTTCTTTAGCGATAGTAATTCTCCTTTCTGAGAGAAAAATCCCTCACTAATAGTCCGGAAAATGCCTTTTGTTGCACAAAAGCTGCAACAAAACAGGAAAAACACAAAAAATAAAATAAAAAACGCCTTTTTTTTCTGAAAAAAGCAGAACAAACGACGCTTGCAAAAATGAATAAATTTTGAATTAACTATTGACATTGTATAAATGCTGTTATATAATGAACTTAAACTGAAGGGTATTTCCCGTCGGTTAATCTTAAAAGGAGGACAATACAATGCTTGATTGGATTAAGGCAAACTGGGCTGATATCGTAGCTTTCTTTGATAAGTTCTACAATATCCTTAAGGGTATCATTGGTGAATAATTTTAACTGCGCGGTAAAAATTATTTTATTTAAAATTTGAAATTTTAAAACAAGGCCACCCATTATCGGGTGGTTTTTTGTTTGTCAGGCTGACGATAACGGCACAGGAATACTTCTTCACAAAAGAAGATTATTACAAATATAAAAACGCACCGATTTCGGTGCGTTTTCCTGACTACTGCCTGCTCGTTTCCTCCGAAAGGCAAGTAATAAGCTCCTTTATTGCCTCAACTGATGAGCGGCCCATAAGCTTTACTGAAATATAGGGTGCACTGCTTCTTGCACCGCTTATCATAGCCTTGCCTCTCATTTTCTGTGCAACGGCAGAGGCGTATTCTGGCTTGAACTCGTTGAAGAAGGCGAGGACCATACCGTTTTGCTGCTTGATTTCAAAAATATCAAGCCTTGCCGCATTCGCGCGAAGCAGGGCAACGTCAATAAGTCCCTGAACGCTGGGCGGAATGTCACCGAATCGGTCGATGAATTCGTCGGTTACGTCCATTGCGTCCTCGGCGTTTTCAATTTCGGCAATGCGCTTATACATATTGATACGGTTTTTAACCGAGTCGATATATGTTTCGGGAATGTGTGCGTCAATGTTTATGTCAACAACACATTCCTTCTTTTCTGCGTACTCCTGTCCTGTTTTTTCTTCGCCGATAGCCTCGGAGAGAATCTTAAGATACATATCATAGCCTACAGCCTCCATATGTCCGTGCTGCTGTGCACCCAGCAGACTGCCTGCGCCACGTATTTCAAGGTCGCGCATTGCAATTTTAAAGCCTGAGCCGAATTCGGTAAATTCTCTTATGGCTTCAAGTCTTCTTCTTGCGGTTTCGTTAAGCTCCTTGTGCTTGTTGTAGGTGAAGTATGCAAAGGCACGGCGTGGGCTTCGTCCTACACGGCCTCGTATCTGATGAAGCTGGGCGAGACCCAGACGGTCTGCATCCTCGATTATCAGCGTATTTGCATTGGGCACATCAACACCCGTTTCGATGATTGTTGTGCAGACAAGTATATCTATTTCGTTTTCTAAAAGCTGTCTCCATACCTCACTCAATTCTTCCTCGGTCATTTTTCCGTGACCGATACCGATTCTTGCGTCGGGCAGGTATTCCTTAATCTGTGCCGCACGGCTTTCTATGCCGTCAATTCGGTTGTAGAGATAGTAAACCTGACCGCCTCGTCGAAGCTCTCTTTCCATTGCCTCGGCAAGAACAGGCATTTCCTGTGCCACAACATAGGTCTGTACGGGATGTCTTCCCGTAGGTGCAATTTCCAGAAGGGACATATCACGGATGCCCGTCATTGCCATATTGAGCGTACGGGGGATAGGCGTAGCTGAAAGGGTGAGCACGTCAACGCCGGGGAATTTTTCCTTAAGCTTTTCCTTCTGAAGCACGCCGAAGCGCTGCTCCTCGTCTACAATAAGAAGACCCAGGTCCTTGAACTCTACGCTTTTTGCAATAATTGCGTGGGTGCCTACTATAACATCAATTGCGCCTCGCTTGAGGGCTTTTTTGATTTTTGTACGGTCACCCTGACTGCGGAAGCGTGAAATCATATCCACCTCAACAGGGAAGCCGTCAAAGCGCTTTTTGATAGTCTGATAATGCTGAAAGGCAAGTATGGTTGTAGGTACAAGTATAGCGCACTGCTTTCCGTCGGCTATGCACTTAAAGGCGGCGCGAAGAGCGACCTCCGTCTTGCCGAAGCCTACGTCACCGCAAAGGAGTCTGTCCATAGGTGAGGGACGCTCCATATCCTTTTTGATTTCGTTTATGGCAACAAGCTGGTCCTCGGTTTCCTCAAACTCAAAGCGGCGCTCAAAGTCACTTTGCATATCCATATCGGCAGAGAAGCTGAAGCCCTTGCTGTTCATTCTTTCTGCATAAAGCTCGGTAAGCTTTTTTGCCATATCCTTTACGGCTGCACGCACCCTTGATTTGGTCTTTTTCCAGTCGTCCGAGCCTAGCTTGTTAAGCTTGACGACCTTATCCATATCGTGAGGTGAGGCATATTTTGAAATAAGGTCAAGCTGTGTGACAGGCAGATAAAGCACATCACTGCCGCGGTAGTTGATTTTGATAAAGTCCTTGATAACACCTGACATATTCATCGTTTTGATGCCGTCAAAAACACCTATACCGTGCATTGAGTGAACAATGTAGTCTCCCTTTGAAATCTCATCAAGAGAGGTAAGTCCCTTGCCTGTTTTGAATTTTGCCTTTTTGTTTTTCTTTTCGGTGGCAATGATTTTACCGTAGGTGAAAAGTGAAAATTTAAGAAAATCATATTCAAGACCCGATGAAAGGGTACCTGCAATAACACTTACAAAGCCCTTAGGGAATTCGCCCGGTACAACAGGGAAATATCTTGCCCTTATGCCCTCGGTTTCAAGGTCAAAGGCAAGCTCCCTTGCGCTCTTTTCCGTACCTGCCATAACAACAGTAGTATAGCCCGAATGTATGCAGGGCTTAAGGTCTTCGATAAGATAAGACAGTGTGCCGTCCCAGCGGGAGGTCTGACGGGCGTTGATGCTCACAAGCTCCTTGACGGGTGTATCAAAGGAGCCTCTCGCAAGGGAGTCAACGTAAACTGCGCCCTGCTGCTCATATTTATT
The DNA here is from genome assembly GCA_045121735.1 of Acutalibacteraceae bacterium. Classification (GTDB taxonomy): domain Bacteria; phylum Bacillota; class Clostridia; order Oscillospirales; family Acutalibacteraceae; genus UBA6857. The sequence goes on along the minus strand of JBGVGP010000237.1, from coordinate 10,633 downwards.
GAGCACCTCTGTCCACGTAAGGGCGAAGGTATCTATACCCTTTGTGAGAATGCCCTCTTCAAAAAGGGTACGTATATCCTCGTTTAAAAGAGCCGAGGCAGTGTTGAATTTTTGCTTTACGGTTGCGCTTTCACATACAAATAAAAGGGCGTCCTCCATATAGTCAAATATGGTTGCCGTTTTTTCATAGGCAAGTGAAAGGTATTTATCGGGCGCACCTACACCCGTAAAACGCTCAAGGGTATCAATATCCTCACGGATTTTTTCCTTTGCCTTTACACTTCCCTTGCCCTTGACCGTTTCAATAAAGGTAAGAAGTCTTTGCTTCATATCCTCGTGGGAGTCGAAAAGCACCTCTGTTGAGGGGGTAAGCTTTACCTCTTCAAGCACATCGGTACGGCGCTGACTTTCAGCGTCAAAGTGAGCCATAGAGTCAATTTCGTCACCCCAGAATTCAATACGGCAGGGCTCGCTGCTGTCGGGAGGGAAGAAATCGAGGATGCCGCCGCGCAGAGAAAACTGACCTACACCGTCAACAAGCTCACTGCGGCTGTAGCCCGCAGAAAGAAGAAGCTTTACTATTTTATGTGTGGAAATTTCATCCCCTACACGAAGGGTCAGGCTGCGTTTTTTTAGCTCCTCGGGAGGGAGAGTGAACTGAACTGCGGCCTCAATACTGCAAAGGATAAAGTCGGCTTCCCCGTCAAGTATACTGCAAAGGGCAGAAAGTCTCTTCTGCTCAAACTCGTGGGATTTATTATCACTGCCGCGGAAGGAGAAATCCCTTGCAGGGTAAAGCCTTGCCTTGCCGCAGATGCTGTTTATGTCGTCGCAAAGCTTGCTTGCAGTGCCCTCGTCGTGGCAGATAATAAGTGCCTTTTTGCCTTTCTTCTCTTCCATAAGGGCAGAGATATAGTGAGCCTTATGCACCTGTGAAAGACCGATGACGCCCATAGGGAGTCTTCGGCTTTCTATTGAGCCTGAGATTTTTTCAAACTCTGCACTGCCCTTTAATATTTTTGTAAAGCCCGACATAGTAAATCTCCTTAACGCAGTATTGCACCCGAGTGTCTTTACCGTGGGGGTAAAGCTTTCGGGTGTGGTTATATTGATTATATTATAGTATATTGTAAGCGTGAAAGTCAATGAAATTTGTATTTTTGAAGTAGCAAGTAGTGAGTAGTAAGGGCCAAAGGGCCGAGGGGCGAGAAAGCCTTACGTGTGAAGCAGAAAAAACGCCCCGATTAAGGGGCGTTTCTGACTACTGTCTACTCTTATTCAGCGTCCTCAACGGGAGCCTTTGCCTTTGAAAGGATGATGTTTGTGAGAATACCGAGGATAAGTGCACATGCGATTGATGTGATTGTAATCTTACCGAAGTTGAGGGTGAGACCGCCGATACCTGCAATAAGGATAACGGAAACAGTGTAAAGATTTCTGTTGTCCTCAAGGTTAACTGTCTGTACCATCTTAAGACCTGAAACAGCAATGAAGCCGTAAAGAGCCATACAAACACCGCCCATTACGCATGAGGGGATTGAATCAACAAAAGCAACGAAGGGCTGAAGGAAGGCAATGATAATTGCGCCGATAGCTGCTGCGATAATTGTGTAAACTGAAGCGTTCTTTGTAAGAGCAACGCAGGCAACGGATTCGCCGTAGGTTGTGTTGGGACAGCCACCGAAGAATGCACCTACCATTGAGCCTACACCGTCACCAAGGAGAGTTCTGTGAAGACCGGGCTCCTTGAGAAGGTCCTTGCCGATGATGGAGGAGATGTTCTTGTGGTCAGCAATGTGCTCTGCAAAAACAACGAATGCAACGGGAAGATATGCAGCGGCGATTGTGCCGACATATGCGCCGTCAATTTCCTTGATGCCCTTCATAGCGGTAAGGAATGTGAATTCGGGAAGAGCAAAGAGGGTGAGATTTGAGAATACGCTGAAGTCGATAAGCTTAAGTGAATCGTTACCTGTCTTTGTACCGATAAGAGTTACAACTACTGCAAATGCATAGCCTGAAAGGATACCGATGATAAAGGGGATAAGCTTGATTGACTTTTTACCGTAGGTTGAGCAGAGCATTGTAACAAAAAGAGTTACAAGACCGCAAGCAACTGCAATGAGGGGGTTAGCTGTTGCAACACCTTCAACCATGTACTTGCCTGTCTGAAGATCGCCTACAGCGTTACCTGCAAGTGAAAGACCGATGATAGCAACTGTGGGGCCGATAACCTGCTTGGGCATAAGCTTGTCAATCCAGGCAACGCCTGCAAATTTAACAATAAGAGCAATAGCAACATAAACAAGACCTGCAAATGCAGCACCGATGATGATGCCTGCATAACCTGCCTGTGCGCTTACTGCGCCTGCGAATGCTGCACCCATTGAGCCGAGGAAGGCGAAGGATGAGCCAAGGAAAACGGGGCTGCTTGCTTTAGTGAAGGCAACGTAAACGAGTGTACCTACACCTGCGCCGAAAAGAGCAGCTGAGGGCTGCATGCCGTTGCCGATGATAATGGGAACAACAAGTGTTGCTGCCATAATGGCAAGAAGCTGCTGAATAGCATAAACAACTAACTGCGGGAACTTGGGCTTGTCTTTGATGTCGTAATAAAGTTTCATATTTTCCGTCCTTTCATTTTTTATAGCAACAGCAGTCTGCACCCGAAGGGTGCCCTGACTACTGACTACTAACTACTGACTACTTAGAAATTACAGATGTGCCTCTACGTTAGCTGCAAAGTGGCCTGTATCCTGGAAGGCTATATCAGTTCTGAGCTGTTCTGCTGACCAGGCTTCTGCAATTTTTTCGTAAGAACCGTTGAAAATGTCGGCTCTGTAGAAGCCGTCCTTTGCGCCGTACATACACCAGTCGGAGCTCCACATGCCGTGAGCTGTTGCCTTGTAGGTCCAGAGCATCCAGCTGTAGTTGAGCTTGTTCATTGTGCTGAAGCAGTTTTTCCATGTGGTCTTATCATGGGGATAGAATTCACCGACCATAAGAGGCACATTGGGATGAAGGAATATTGTAAGAAGAAGGAAGAAGTTGAAGATGAAGTCATTGTTATTGTAGAAATGCACCTGATAAACAACGTTCTTCCAACCCTTGATGAAGGTTTTGGGGAGGGCAAAGCCTGTCCAGATTGCTTCCATTGTGATGATGTGCTCCTCGTCAACGGCACGTACTGTATCATAGAGAATACCGTAAATCCATTCGTTCTTTATGCGTCTTTCAATTTCTGTGCACTGAACGTCACACATGGGCTCGTTAAGAAGGTCATACATTGCAACTGCGGGGTTACCGTTAAAGCGTTCTGCAATAGCTGTCCAAAGCTCCTTTGTAAGTCTGCGGTATTCCTCGCCCTGTGCATTCTGTGCATAAAGCTGGGCACCGCCGTAGCCGCGTCCGCTGTGAGGAGCATCACTCTGTGAGCCTACTGCACCGTGCATATCAAGGATAACGTAAAGTCCGCGCTCACGGCATTCTTCAACAACCCAATCAAGGCGTGAGAAATCCCATTCACCGTTTTCGTCAAGGATTTTTGTACCCTTATCGTCATAGTAGAAGTTTCTGTACCAGAAGGGAACACGAACACAGTTGAAGCCCTTTTCCTTGATGTTGTCAAGGTCCCATTCTGTAATCCAGTTGTCGTAGAACATATTGAGAAGCTCCTGTGCTTTCTCTCTGCCGAAACGCTTTTCAAGAACATCGTAAACCATTTCACCGTCATACTTTTTGCCGTGATAAGGGTCATATATTTTCTTGTTTTCTTCTGAAAGGTCAGAGTAGAGAATACCTTTATAGGTTGCTCTTTCCTCCTCGTCCATTTCTTCCCATTTTTTAACTGTAACATCGTCGGGGTTGAGCCAGTCCTCACGGACAAGCCATGCACCGAGGTTTACACCCTTGAGCTGAACCTCTTCGCCCTTCTGATTATAGAGCTTTCTGCCCTTTGTTGTAAGAAAGTCCTCGTCGGTAAATGCTGCTGTTTCTGCTGCTGTGTCAGCTTCGGCGGCAAGAGCAAATGCTGTGCAGGAGAAAACCGTAAGGATGCAAAGCAGAACACTGAGCACTTTTCTGAAAGTTTTCATGGTTTTTATCCTCCGTTTTTGTGTATTTTTTTACCGTATATTATTATACTACTGACTATAAAAAAGTCAATGTGAAAAGGGTCGATTTTACCTATTTACCAAAAACGGGAGTGCATTTTTGGAGTATTCGGCAAGGGATAAAAAACAACCGCAGCCGAGATGCTTTCCCGTCTGCGGTTGAACATTAAGTTAATCGGAAAAATCTGATTTTCTTTCGATAATTGTATTAAATGCAACAGATTTTTCTATTTTTAAAATGGTAGTGGAAACATCGCTGAAAGAAGGCATTTCATAACCGTGAAAATCATTGAATTCTACAATAGTTGCCATATCTGCGACAATATAACCTTCACCGTTTAACTCATAAACTGTTCCGCTTACCAAACCGACAATCTGTTTATTGGCAGCTTCTAAAGCTTTTCTTGAAAACCAAGGATTATCTGAAAAAAACATATCTGTAGCAATATCGATGCTCGTTAATTTGTTTTCTTCTGTAAGTTGACGGCTGATTTTGGCGGCTTCATTTTTGTCAAGAGGTGTATATGTGCATTCTTTCATCAAGCCGAAAAAATCATTTATTGTTTGAACATCGAAGGTTCGGATTTCTGTTTGATTATAAAATTCAATAAGCTCCGGATCTTCCTTTAATTCTAAAGCGTCGAAGTAGTGAAATAAGCCTATTCCGTAAATATCGTATGAAAGCTCGTTGCTACTATAAAAAATGTCGTTATAAGTCAATTTTTGTTTGTCAAAGGCATAGTAATCATTCTTTTGGTTGTTAAGAAAAAATATTGAACCTGTTATGATACATATGAGCAATATACAACACAAAACAATTTTTAACTTGTTTTTTTTCACTGTAATCATTCCTTATTTGTTTCAGTTAATGTGTAAAATCATAGCTTAAAACGCCGTCAGGCGTCCCTGACTACTGACTACTGGCTACTGACTACTTTTATGCAAGTGCCTTTTCAAGCTCCTCTTTGATAGCAAGAATAAATTCCTCTGTTGTAAGAGCGGTTGCCTCACTGCCCTCCCAGAGACCAACAAGGTCCTTGGTCATCTTGCCGCTTTCGATAGTGTCGATACAAGCCTTTTCAAGCTTTGCGGCAAAGTCCATGAGCTCCTTGTTGCCGTCGAGCTCACCGCGCTTTGAAAGGGCGCCTGTCCAAGCAAAGATAGTTGCGATGGGGTTGGTTGAGGTCTTTTCACCCTCAAGGTAACGGTAGTAGTGTCTTGTAACTGTACCGTGGGCAGCCTCGTATTCGTAGTTGCCGTCGGGTGAAACAAGCACGCTTGTCATCATTGCAAGTGAGCCGAAGGCTGTTGAAACCATGTCGCTCATAACGTCACCGTCATAGTTTTTGCATGCCCAGATGTAGCCGCCCTTTGAACGGATAACTCTTGCAACAGCATCATCGATAAGGGTGTAGAAATATTCAATACCGAGCTCATCGAATTTTGCCTTGTATTCCTTCTGGAAGATGTCCTCGAAAATAAGCTTGAAGGTCTGGTCATACTTCTTTGAAATTGTATCCTTTGTTGAGAACCAGAGGTCCTGCTTTGTGTCGATAGCATACTTGAAGCAGGAGTGTGCAAAGGACTCAATTGAGCTGTCCTTGTTGTACATACCCTGAAGCACACCGCCGCACTCAAAGTCATAAATTGTTGCTCTTTCCTCTTCACCGTCAACGCTTGTGAAAACAAGCTCTGCCTTACCGGGCTTTGTGGTGCGGAATTCACTTGCCTTGTAAACGTCACCGTAGGCATGACGTGCAATAGTGATAGGAGCCTGCCATGTTCTTACTGTCGGCTTGATGCCGCTTACAAGAATAGGAGTTCTGAAAACGGTACCGTCAAGGATTGCACGGATTGTACCGTTGGGGCTCTTCCACATTTCCTTAAGCTTGTATTCCTCAACACGCTGTGCGTTGGGGGTGATGGTTGCACACTTAACGCCGACCTTGTACTTTTTAATGGCCTCACCTGCGTCAATGCTTACTTGGTCGTTGGTTTCGTCACGGTAGGGGAGACCGAGGTCGTAATATTCGGTGTTGAGCTCAACGTAAGGTGAAAGAAGCTCGTCCTTTATCATTTTCCAGATGATACGGGTCATCTCGTCGCCGTCCATCTCAACAATTTTACCCATTTTGATTTTTTCCATGAGATTTTCTCCTTTGAACTAAAAAAATACAAAACTATTTTAGCACAGTAAGGAGGTAAAATGCAATACCTTTTTTTACTATTTATATAACAGTAACAAAAAGCGTAAAAAATCTTAATATAGGTTTACCTATTGCATTTTATACTCAATTAGAGTAAAATTACAGTGATTATAAAGGAAGGAAGGGTTTTTCTTTATGAATATAATTATTGTAGGCTGCGGTAAAATCGGCTTCAGCCTTGTATCAGAGCTTATAAATGAGGGTCACGATGTTACTGTTGTTGATACAGACAGTGCGGCAGTAGAGGAAATAGTAAATATTTCTGACTGTATGGGCGTTTGTGGTAACGGTGTTGACTGTAATGTGCTTGAAAGTGCAGGCGCAAAGGAGGCAGACCTTATAATTGCCGTAACTGCATCTGACGAGCTTAATATGCTTTGCTGCTTTCTTGCAAAGGAAATGGGCACAAAAAATACCGTTGCCCGTATAAGAAATCCCGAATATAACGGCGACTCCCTTGCCTTTATGCGCCACAAGCTTCAGCTTTCAATGGCTATAAATCCCGAATCTCTTATGGCTCAGGAGCTTTATAATATTCTTAAAATTCCCTCTGCCTTTGAGGTGGATTATTTTGCAAGACGCAATCTTGAGATGATAGAGGTACGCCTTAAGGGCGACAGCGACCTTTGCGGCAAGAAGCTTTCAAAAATCCGTGAAAAGCAAAAGGAGGAATTCCTTATTGCTGCTGTTCTTCGCGGCGGTGAGCTTATTATTCCCGACGGTAGCTTCGAGCTTAAGGAGGGCGACGTAATTTCCATTGCCGCCTCACCCGGAGATATGCAGAAGCTTCTCAAGGGTCTCGGTCTTCTTAAAAAGAAGGCAAGAAACATTATGATTGTCGGCGGAAGCAAGACCGCATATTATCTTGCAAAAAAGCTTCTTGAATCAGGTAACGACGTACGCATTATCGAAAAGGATATTGAGCGCTGCGTTGCCTTGAGTGAGCTTTTACCCAAAAATGCAATAATAATTCACGGCGACGGCTCAAACCGTGAGCTTCTGCTTGAGGAGGGTATGAGAAGCCTTGATGCATTTTTATGCCTTACCAATTTTGACGAGCAGAATATTCTCACCTCTTTGTTTGTTTCAAAGCAGGAGGTGCCCACAGTAATTTCCAAGGTCAATAAATCAGAGCTTGCCGATGTTGCCGAAAGCCTCGGTCTTGACTATACGGTTTCAGCCAAGGCTCTTACAACCGAAATTATTTTAAGATATACAAGAGCCCTCGGAAACTCAAGAGGAAGCGCAGTTGAAACGCTTTATAAGATTATGGACGGCAAGGCTGAAGCACTTGAATTTACCGCTACGGAGGATTCACCGCTTCTCGGCATTCCATTCAAGGAGCTTCCCATAAAGTCGGGTATCCTTATTGTAGGAATTATCCGTGAGGGCAAGAAGGCTCTTATCCCTACCGGTGACGATATGATTTTAAAGGGCGACAGTGTTATTGTTTTAAGTGCAAGTCACAGACTCAATGACCTTTCGGACATTATGAGGTAATGCTATGAACAGAAGAATGGTTTTAAGTATGGTGGGCAGAGTGGTGCTTTTAGAGGCGGCACTGATGCTACCTGCACTTATCACGTCGATTATTTATAAGGAAGCCTGTGTTACCGACTTTGCTGTTGCAATAGGTGTGTCTCTTTTGGTGGGCTTTTTGCTTATGAATGTGTTCAAGCCCTCCTCAAAGGTTATTTTTGCCAAGGAAGGCTTTGTAATAGTTGCACTTTGCTGGCTTGCGCTTTCTACAATAGGTGCGCTTCCCTTCTTTTTAAGCGGAGAAATTCCTTCCTACATTGATGCTTTTTTTGAAACGGCAAGCGGTTTTACCACTACGGGCGCTTCAATTCTTACCGACGTTGAAAGCATTAGCAAGGGTCTTTTATTCTGGCGCTCCTTTACTCATTGGCTTGGCGGTATGGGCGTTCTTGTTTTTGTAATGGCTGTAGTAAACAATCTTTCCGACAGAAGCATCCATATTCTGCGTGCAGAATCACCGGGGCCTGTTGTAGGTAAAATTGTGCCTAAAATGAAGGAGACAACACGCATACTTTATATCATTTATATCGGTATTACGTTGCTCAACATCGTATTTCTGCTTATCGGCGGAATGCCCCTTTTTGAAAGCATTGTTCACGCTGTAGGTACGGCAGGTACAGGTGGCTTCGGTGTCAAGGCTGACTCCTTTGCTTCATACTCACCCTATCTTCAGTGGGTTACAACAATATTTATGTTTATCTTCGGTGTTAACTTCAACATCTACTACCTTGTGCTTTTAAGAAGATTCAAGGAGGTTATGAAAAGCACCGAGCTTAAGGTTTACCTCGGCATAGTAGCGTCTGCAATTATACTTATAACTATAAACATTGTGCCTGTTTTCGGCTCTGTTTCCGATGCGCTCAGACATTCAGCCTTCCAGGTAGGTACGGCTATGAGTACAACAGGCTACGCTACGGCAGATTTTAATCAATGGCCCGAATTTTCAAAAAGCATTATCTTCCTTCTTATGTTTATGGGCGGCTGTGCAGGCTCAACGGCGGGCGGCTTTAAATGCGCAAGAGTTGTAATACTTGTTAAAAAGGTGCGAGCTGAAGTCAAAAAGCTTCTTCATCCCCGTTCTGTAAATACCATGCGCTTTGAGAGCAAGGGACTTGAAAATCAGGTTGTCAGCTCTGTCAGTGCATATGCAATAGTTTACATTATGCTTATCTGTGCAGTAATTCTTGTCATAAGCCTTGACGGCTTTGATTTTGAAACAAATATCTCTGCAGCCGTTTCCTGTGTAAATAATATAGGACCTGCCTTCGGTGCAGCGGGACCTGCATCAAACTATGCAGCCTTTTCACCGCTTTCCAAAATAGTGCTGTCCTTTGCAATGCTTTTCGGCAGACTTGAAATTTATCCTATGCTTATTGCTCTTACACCCTCTACATGGAGTAAGAAGTAGTCAGTAGTCAGGGCGAAGCAGAGCTTCGCAGTAGTGAGTAGTAAGTAGTAAGTAGTAAGGAAACCGCCCCGTTTTCGGGGCGGTTTTTTTAGGCTCTTGGCCCTCGACGCTTACTTGTGCGGTTGTAAACAAAAAGTCACGCACGAACTGAATCGCGCGTGACTACGTCACTCTTGCGGTTCCCAAAATTCATTACGGCTTGGAGCGCCTATGAATTTCGATCGCTGCGCCATCCTCACCTCGCTTCATCTCGCACTGCGAGCGCTTCGGTGACGATGCTACTGACTACTATCAAAGCACCTCAATGCTGAATGCATACTCATACTTTGTATTGCCGTGCATAATGTAGGGCTCACGAAGACAGGCGTTACCGGGTGTGTCACCGCCGATACCTCTCTGCATATGGTCAATGCATACGGTGGTGAAGTCCTTGTGCTTGAGTGAGTGAATGTGAGTTGCATCGTCAAGGTCGTTTACTGTGTAGTGGTGACAGTTGAACTCGAAGGTTTCGCCCTTATGAGTGAATCTGAGACCCTCACCCTTTGCGTTTGTAACCTCAAGGGTTCGGATGTCTGTTCTGTGACCGTTTTCCTGGGGTCTCATATAGTGATGCTCAAGGTCGGTTACTGTCATTTCGTAAATGCCTACTCTTGCGCCTACACGTCTGTCAATGTAGTTTTCGTGGGGGCCCTTGCCGTACCACTTTACGTTTTCAAAGTCTCTGTCCATTGTAAGCACGGTGCCGAAGCGTACCATGTCCATAATGGGAGTGCCCTCTTCCTTGACGTCAATCTTACCGTCGGGGTAAACCGTGTAAGAAAGCTTTGCATTCTTCATGCCTACAGATGAAATGCTTGCTTCAATGTAAGCAGTGTTGCCGCTGCGGTGAATAACGGTTGCCTTTGTCTTAAGCTTGCTTGAAGCAACTCTCCATGCGTGAAGAGGATGCACGGGGATAAGGGGCGGGAAGAAGTTGATATAGTCAATATCGTTATCGGTAAGCGCTCTGTAATAGTTGGGACGAAGCTCACCCTTGAGATATTCCTTACCGTCCTTTACAAGTGAGGTGAGAAGACCCTTCTTGAAGGTATAGGTGAAGCCGTTACCCTTAACGGTGCAGGCCTTTTCTGTGCCTTCAATTACAACAGTGCCCTCGTATTCCTTTTCAGGCTTTGCGTCAGCCTTCTTGATAATGAACTGGTCAAAGCCCTGCTCGTAGCCTGCCTTTGCAAAGCGGCAGTCATCACGGCGGAGCAAGGAGAAGGTTACAATAACCACACCCTGGGGCATTTTTTCAAAGCCGTAGTCATAATCAAAGTCCAGTTCACTTACCGGAGCAAGATTTTCAAATGTAGCTCTCTTGAGAA
>JBGVGP010000236.1:0-6673 GCA_045121735.1 Acutalibacteraceae bacterium | reverse complement strand
GATGAGCTACAAACCTGACAGACTTAACGGCACTGAAAAATCAACACTTTTAACAGTCAACTGCCGAGGTGAAATCGGCGGTGACTGTTTTCTTATAAGAGGCAAGGGTGCAAATATTCTTATTGACGCAGGCTTTGCCTTTTGTGCCAAGAAGGCGGCAGAAAAAATTGAAGCCGAGCTTAACGGTGAGGCTCTTGACTATATTCTGCTTACCCACTCACACTATGACCATGCAATGGGCGTACCTTACTTTAAAAAGACCTTTCCCGGAGTAAAGGTTGTAGGCAGCGAATACTGTGACTATATTCTCAGAAAGCCTACAGCCCGCAAAAAGATGCAGGAAATGGATAGCGTTGCGGCTGAGGCTTACGGCCACAAGGCAAGCGAAGACCTTACCGACGGACTTTACTGTGACATCACACTTAAGGACGGTGAGGAAATCATTCTCGGTGAGGAACGGATAAGAGCAGTAGCCCTTCCGGGTCACACAAGGTGCTGTATGGGTTATTTTTTCGAAGACGAGAAAATGCTCGTCTCCTGCGAGACACTCGGAATTCTTGCTGACGAAAGTCTTATTTTCCCCGGCTGTCTTATCGGCTACAGAATGACCCTTGATTCTATCGAAAAGGCACTGAGCCTTGGCGCAAGTGAGCTTCTTATCCCTCACAGCGGCTACCTTTACGGCAAGGATATAGAGGACTATCTCACCTCATCCGAAAAAGCAACAGAGGACTGCAAAAGCCTTATAGTTGATTCTTACAAAAGAGGCAAGGACTTTAACGGCATTGTTGAGGAATACAAGGAGAAATACTATTCCCAAGAGATTTCAAAGAGCTATCCCGAGCATGCACTTATGGCAAACTTAACGGCACAGATACCTATGTTTATTAAAGAGTGTGGGGAAAATCAATAAAAGTTCTTTGGTTACTTTCTTACAAGAAAGTAACGCCCTTGCGGCGAGCAGTAAAAAGCAAGTCACGGAATGTTAAGTTCCGTGACTTTTGTTCTTTTTTATGTGTTTATAGCTCAAAATAGCAACAAAACAATTATAAACTTTCAGCTTCAAACCTTAAAACGTAAAACTGTTTTAACCACTCGGGCTGTTCATCTAAAGTATCTTTCAGCTTTTCAAGTGTACGCTTACCTACACGGCGGTCAAGTATTGCGAACATCCTTACAATAGGATTGTCACACTGAATACTAATTTGTATATCTTGATTGCGATATGCAGCAAGTGCTTCGGTAAATTCACTATCTTTATATTCGTTCCTCTCTTTTAAAGGATATTTATTTAATAAAGTCCAGAATTCATCCCAATACTCGATGGCTCCATATGGTTTTTCGATTGATTTGTATCCTTTTTCAATGAAATAATTGTTTACGATTTCCCAAGAAAAACGTTTTACTTGTTTATCATCAATACAAACCTCAAAAATTTTACAACCATCCATACCGACATATGTTGTACAACCATATCTAATTCTGCCTTTAAGGCAATCTGCAAGCATTTCCTTTTCAAGGTATTTTCGCATACCGCTCCACGAACCTTCATAACTCATTATCTGACCACCTTTCTGCTGTTGATTTCTTTCGATTTTATGTTATCATCCATAATTGATTTTGTCAATATTATAATCGGGTGCGGGTGTCCCGCCCACACTTATTCACTATTCCCTATTACTTATTACTTTGCCAAAAATCGACCCAAAGGATTAGTGAAGAATGAATAGTGAAGAAGTAATAAATAAAAATCGACAACCTTCTGTCGAAGATTGTCGATTTTCTGGTCGAGGCGACAGGGTGCGGGTGTCCGGTGGACACCTCTGTGCATAGCACAGAAGCACCGACCGAGGCGGCAGCCGAGAACGAACCTGCGGCATCTTCGGCTACGCCGCCACCTTGCGGTTCCCAAAGTTTTGTTGTGCCTTGTAGCGGCACCAAAACTTTGACCGCTGCGCTTCGTTATGCTCGCTTCATCGTCCTCAGGACGCGCTCGCAACCTCACCCAAAGCAAGCGCTTGCTTTGCTCGCAAATAAAAAAAGCAGTAACCGTCAGGTTACTGCTTTTTATGGTCGAGGCGACAGGATTCGAACCTGCGGCATCTTGCTCCCAAAGCAAGCGCGCTACCAAACTGCGCCACGCCTCGTTACTTTATTAAGCCTTGTAAGTATACACTAAAACATAACGTTTGTCAATGTTTTACAAACCAAAAGTCACGGAACCTTTCTATTCATTCCGTGACTTACTTTTTATATACGCAAGGGGTTTCACCCCTTACAAGCCCTGACAAGCTTTTGAAAAAGCTTGAGCAAAACTTTTATTGTTCTCGGCACTTATTTACTTACTTCTTCACATCCTCAACGCTTGCAGCTGCAGTATCAACCTTGCCGTTTGCGCCAATATCAAAGCCCCACTCAATTGTGTCGCCCAGCTTTGCATAGGGACTGAAGGCTCTTATTTTAACGGTATACTGTCCTTCACCGAGCTTGCCGAAGCTAACTGTCTTTTCAAAGTCGGTTGCCCTTGTGTAGTCCGAAAGCACAACCTTGTTTTCAACTGTTTCACCGTTACTGCTTAAGGTGATTTTATAGTTTTCTGCTCTGTAGTAGCCTGAAGCCTCGGGGAAGCTTACGCAAAGCTCACCTGCTTCGTTTACCTCGGCACTTATCTGTGCACCGTCAGGAAAAACAGGACCAGTGTCCTGTGCCATCATTCTCGAGAAGGTGTATGCACGTCTCTTCTTGTTGCCAACATCCTTGAGATAGTACTCTACGCCCTCATAGAAGCAGTCACTTACTATATCGTAAAGACGAAGCCTTACGTCACCCTCTGCATCAACCTCACAAAGCCAGAAGGTACCGCTTTCACCGTCACCGTACTCGTCACCGGAAATATAGCTAAGATTACCCATTGAGCCTGTAACAGCACCGCATCCGATAGCAGTAAAGGTGCTCTGATGAATTGAACGGGGATCATTTGCCGCATAGTGTGAATGTCCCGAAAAATCCACAACCTGGGGATAATCCTTAAGCACAAGCCTTATATCCATATTTGCCCAGTTAACACTGCCGTAAACCGAAAGCGCAGGATGGGGATGCTGTACCACAAAAATCGGCTTGTCACCCGTATCGGCAACGGCCTTGTCAAGCTCTGCCCTGAGCCACTCAAGCTTTGTCTTGAACTCCTCCTTGCCGTTGGCATCATAGGAAACACCGATGAAGTGATAGCCGCCTATAACCTTATGGAAATCAACCTCGTCTGCCACATACTCCTTAAAAACCTCTACTGCCTTTTCGGGAGTGCTTGTATCACGGTATTCAATATGCTCGTGGTTACCCATAACAGTAAGAAGCTGTGTGCCGTCCTTGACGCACTCTTGTGCAAGGTCACGGTAAATTTCATACTCCTCTGCCTTGCCGCTGTCGGTCATATCACCCGCCACAAGCACAGCGTCAAGCTTATTATAGCTGCTGTCTGCCGCAATGCCGTAAGCGGTGCTGAAAAGCTTTCTGAATCTGTCAGCGTTCTTTATGCCGTTTTCTTCGTTGCTCAGATGCACATCACTGCACACCGCAAAGCGAAGCACAGGCTCAAAGCTTTCGGTGCTTTCTACCTTTACCTCTTTCACGCCTGAAACCAGGCAGTAAACGCCGAAAAGACCTGCAAAGGCAACGGTTACAATCTTACTTATTGCCTGATGAAAATAGAGATTTGTTTTCATTGTTATTTCTCCTTTTATTTCTTTGCCTTGATTATAGCACACATATATACCTTTTAGCAATAAAAAAAGAAGCAGCCGAGGCTACTTCTTTTATTCATTTGATTTTAGAACTTGAAGATTGTTGCAAAGTACTCAAAAAGAATGTTGATTCTTGCAAAGAGTGATGCGATGAACTCCCAGAAGCTCTGTGTATCTGTTACATCTTCAATCAAGTATTCAGCAGTGTAGGTGATTACTGTGCCTGCTTCCTGTGTAACTGTAGGAAGCTGTGAAGGATAGTAAACAACACCGTCAACACTTGACTTCCAGCCCTTGAAGGTGTAGTCAAGCTCTGCTTCGTCAACGTTTCTTGTAAACTCTGTGGGAATTGCGGGAACATATTCCTCTGAAGCAATAACTGTACCGGGAGCAACGTAAATTGTTTTAATTACCTCTGCCTCTGTCTCTGTTACATAAGCGAAGTTAACTGTTACAAGGCTTGATGTATCAACTGTTGCTGATGCTGCTACTGTAAACATTGAAAATGCAACAAGTAATGTGAGAACAATAGCTAATGTTTTTTTCATAGATAAATCCTCCGATCCGAATCTGTTTATATTTGGTATACACCTATATACAATACGATTATAATTCATCCGTTTATTTTTGTCAACAATTTATACAGAATTTATTAATAACCGCCGCTCATTTAAGATATTTGCTCACATATGCGCCGAAGGCCTCGTTGCTTTTTTCAAGAGCCGACTCGTCCTCATTAAGCTGATGACCCGATTCCGACAGCTCGAAATACTTATAGCTAACACCCTTGGCTTTGAGCTTATCAACGAATGCACGGGTATCTGCCGGATAAACTATTCTGTCCTTTGCGCCCTGTACAACCAGCGTGGGCACACAGGATGAGGTTACATAATTCACGGGAGAAATCTTCAGAAGCTTAGCCTTTTTGCTGTCGAAGTTTTTCTTTGTAACCTCTTCGCCTATGAGGTTTGACACTATGCCTCTCATTGTTTCAGCGCCGGCAAGTGCATTTTTTTCAATGAATTTTTCGCTCGAAAGGTCTGTCGGTCCGCTGTAGGATGCTACCGCGGCAATCTTTAACGGTGATGTACTTTTTCTTGTATAAGCGTAAAGCATCGCAAGATGTCCGCCTGCAGAAAAGCCCACAAGCATAACCTTTTTAACGCTTACGCCCTCTTTTTCGGCAAGCTTTTTTATTTTTTCTATAGCTGCATCAATATCATCAAGCATACCGTTACAGTCCACCTCATCGGAGGCATAGCGGTAATTCATTGAGGCGGTGATGCACCCATACTTATCGCTTACGCTTTTTGCCCTATTGGTAAAGCCGGATTTGTTACCGAGGATCCAGCCGCCGTGAATAAAAAGAATCGCATTCTGCTTTTCACTGTCATCATCGGGAAAGGCTATATCCATAACCTGACGGCTATGCTCACCGTAGGCAACGTCGTAATATACGCTAGCCTGCGAAAGATTAATAAAGCCGAAGCTGTTGAAAAAGGAAGCTATCACCATAAGAATAGCAGTAATTTTTGAAACCATTATCATTGCCTCCTTGAAATATTTTCTCAAGCTGCCTTAATTATACTCCCTGTTTAATAAAATTCAACGTTAAAACCGAAAAATATTTGCTTTTTATGATGACAAGCCGATTTTTTTATGATATAATATCTTACCTATATAATGAAACCAATTTAAAGGAGTTAATCCATATGAGTAATTTCAACGAAAGCTTCAGCACAATTATTGCCGAGCTTGAAGCAACACTTAAAGCTCTCGGCTTTGAAAGAGACGCTGTTGATACCGATAAAGCTGCCGTAAGCTTCAGCGGTGAAAAGGGCGCTGTTGTGCTTGAGCACACCGACAACAAGTTCCTTATCTTAACAGGTGACAGCCTTGACACAGCAGACAAAAAAATCTCTGTTTCTCTTCTTGACGAGTCAGCAACTGCCTCCGACATCAAGTTCATTGTTTCCGAAGCAAAGGAAACCCTCAATGAAAAGTTTGCTAAAAAGGCAGCAGTAGCAAAAAAGAGCGCACAGAAGACTCCCCACACCGTTTCAAAGGCAGCTGTAAAGAACGGCTCCTTCTACGATGCAAACACCCTTGCAAGCAAGCTTTGCCTCGTATTCCCCGAGCTTCGTCCCTTCTACAAGGACAACCTTAACGAATACGGCGAATTTATGGGTGAAAAGTTCTTCGATGAATACGGCACAGAAAAGGTTATCACCGCTATCAAGGAAAACAATCCCCAGACAATGAAGAAGCTTTTCCAGGTTCTCAACGAAATTTACGAGGACGGTACAAGCGATACACAGAGCCTTATTGCAGTAACAATTCTCAGCAATCTCAACAACGACAAGATTCTTCTTGCCCGCTGCGTTGACTATATGAGCGAAACAATGGCTCCTCCCGTAATCGAGGTTAACCGTTACCTTGCTTCTGCCGCAGGTAAAAGAGCAAAAAAGAAGCTTGAAAATCCCCCCGCATACAAGCCCAAGAAGGAAAAGAAGCCCGGTCTTTTTGCACAGGCAATGGCACAGGGCGGCGGAATGCCTCCCGCAATGTAATTGACAATATTCTCGTAAAAGAGGTGCAGTATAATGTTAATCGATAAGATTTTCGGCGCATTCTGGCAAAACACCAAAAGAATGGATGACAAGAGAATTGCCACCCTCACTCCCCCTGCAGGTCTTGTAGAGGTAAACGACATTTTCTATCTTGATGACGGTCACAAGCATCATCAGCTGGACGTTTATTATCCCGAGGGCACAAAAAAGGATGACAAACTCCCCGTGCTCATTGACATTCACGGCGGCGGCTGGATGTACGGTGATAAGGAGCTTAACAAATATTACTGCCTCGAGCTTGCAACAAAGGGCTATGTTGTTTTCAATATGAGCTACCGTCTTTACCCCGAGGTAGGCGCAAAT
>JBGVGP010000235.1:0-9526 GCA_045121735.1 Acutalibacteraceae bacterium | reverse complement strand
TCCTGCAATGTTACCGTCCTTATTAACATGACCTACCATAATAACCGGAATAGAAAGACTTTTTGCAGTACGCATGAACATATTTGAGCTTTCACGCACCTGGGTAACACAACCGGGTGAAGAATTAAGCTCGGTAAAATTCATTGTCTGTATCGAGTCAACTATAACAATATCAGGCGTTGTTGAGCTTATATGCTCACAGATAGCCTGCACATCTGTTTCACAAAGAATAAACAGATTTTCAGTTTTCACCTTTAACCTGTCTGCACGAAGCTTAATCTGACTGTAGGATTCCTCACCTGAAACATAAAGAATCTTAAGCCCTTTGCCGAGATAGGTGCAAATCTGTAAAAGTAAGGTTGATTTACCGATACCGGGGTCACCGCTTAAAAGCACAAGTGAGCCCTTTACAATACCGCCGCCAAGCACACGGTCAAGCTCCTTCATGCCTGTTTTATAGCGTATTTCATTATCGGTCTGTATATCCTTTAATGAAAAAGAGGTTACGCTTTTAAGCACTTTGGCACTTTGCTTTAAGGCTGATGCGCTCTGCACCTGCTTAACACTCTCCTCGAGGGTTGCCCATTCGTTACATTCGGGGCATTTGCCAAGCCATTTTGGTGTTTCGTATCCGCAGTTAGAACAGATATAAACACTTTTAGTTTTTGCTGCCATAAATATCAGCTTCCTTTTGTTGTATATAATTCATAAGACCCTTGGAAATCGCAAGAGCCATTTCGTATTGATAGGTATTATCCGAAAGCTTTGCTGCTTCATCGGCATTTGATAAAAAGCCACACTCAACCATAACTGCAGTTGTTACTGCGTTATAAATCAGGTACACATCCGATGTGCATTCCTTAATCTGACGGGTGTTTTCATTCTGCAGGCTTTCAACTATGCTTTTTTGTATGCATTCGGCAAGCAGGTCGCTTCCGTTTTGATTTTTACAGTAAAAAACCTGAGCGCCGCTATACTTGCTTTGAGAAAAATGATTCTGATGAATGCTGATAAATACCGAATCGGGATAAGCCTTCATTATATCAAGCCGATTATGTAAATCCGAGGATTTTCTGCTTCTAACCGTCGAAGAGCCTTCGTCGTATATCATTTTATCTTCATCACGAATCATAACGGTTTCAAAGCCGTAACGCTTGAGAATTTTATCAAGCTTTTTTGAAATTGAAAGATTTATATCCTTTTCAAGTAAGCCGTCTGCTGACTGTGTGCCACCGTCCTCACCACCGTGACCTGCGTCAATTATAATGACCGGCTTTTGCTCACTTACCGTGGTGCTTACTGCAGAAATACTTTTATCTACAGCAAGTGCAATAAAAACAAAGACCACCGCCATAGCTGCTGCAAAAAATCTGCTGCAAAGCTGAATATCAAATATTAAATATAAACCCTTTTTCATAATATCACCTATAAATAATATTAGAAAAAGGGTAATTATATAACTTATTCGAAGCCCTCAAAGGTGATGTTGTTCTTTTTCATAACATCCTCATTTGAAAGCACAGCACCTGCTGAGGGAAGGTTTTTAGCCTTATATCTTGAGGGCTTGACAAACTCACCTTCAACATAATCCCTTATAACAGAAAGCTTCTGATTTTTCTTTATTGTGATACAGCCTACGCCCTGTGTATCCTTCATGGACTTGGGTGAAATTACGGATGTATCGATAAGAAGACATCTGCCGCCCGTTGTTTCAAGCACAAGCTGTCTGTCCTCGGGAAGGTAAACAAGTGAAACAAGGGGAGATTTATCGCTGTAAGCCTTGATGAGCTTTTTACGGTTGGTTTTGGTTGCATAGGAGGAAAGGTTAACCTTGGCGCATTTGCCGTTTTCAAAGAAGAACATCATATAACCCTTGTATTCCTTTGTAACAACCATAAAGATTGCATTTTCGCCCTCTTCCATTTCAAGCTTTGAGGGAATGTATTCACCGAGAACACTTGCCTTTGAATCGGCAAAATCTGAAACCTTTGCCTTATAAACCTGACACTTATCAGTAAAGAAGAGAAGGTCGTTGTTGTTTGAAGTTTCAAAGCTCTGGATTATTTCGTCAGTATCCTTAAGCTTATGGTCGCCGCCCATTCGAAGTGAAAGAGGTGTAATCTTTTTAAAGTAGCCCTCCTTTGTGAAGAAGAGATTTACAGCATAATCGGGAATTTCTTCCTCAGCTGACTCCTCTTCAAGCTCACTTACATAAAGAAGGTCGGTTTTTCTTTCCTTGCCGTACTTTTTGATAACATCGGTAAGCTCGGAGATAATAATCTTTCTGATTTTTGCCTTTGAAGAAAGAATTTCTTCCATTTCAGCAATTGCCTTTTCGAGGTTTTCAATATCCTTAAGACGCTTGAGAATGTACTCTCTGTTAAGGTGACGAAGCTTGATTTCAGCAACGTATTCAGCCTGAGTTTCATCAATACCGAAGCCTATCATAAGGTTGGGAATAACGTCGCTTTCTTCCTCAGTCTTACGGATAATTGTTATGGCCTTGTCAATATCAAGAAGAATTTTTTCAAGACCCTTGAGAAGATGAAGTCTGTTCTTTGCCTTTTCAAGGTCAAAGCTGACTCTTCTGTAAACGCACTTACCCCTGAAGCGTATCCACTCAATAAGAAGATCCTTTACACCGTAAACTCTGGGATAGCCGTCAACAAGCACGTTAAAGTTACATGAGAAGCTATCCTCAAGAGGAGTAAGCCTGTAAAGCTTCTGCATAAGCTTGTCTGCATCAGTACCACGCTTAAGGTCAATTGTAATTTTAAGACCCTTTTTATCGGTTTCGTCACGGATATCGGTAATTTCCTTGATAGTACCTGCCTTAACACGCTCAATTATCTTATCAATAATTGCTTCAGCTGTTGTTGTGGGAGGAATTTCTCTTATGTCAATACAGTTGAATTCCTTGTCATAGGTATACTTTGCACGGACCTTAATACCGCCACGGCCTGTACGGTAAATTTCTTCCATTTCGTCACGGTTATAGAGAATTGTACCACCGCCGATGAAATCGGGTGCAGGCATTGTTTCAATGCAGTTGTGCTCCTGATTTTTGATAAGCTCAATAGTTGTCTCACAAAGCTCCTTAAGGTTAAAGGAGCAAATTGAGCTTGCCATACCAACAGCAATACCGAGATTGTTGTTTGCAAGAATTGACGGGAAGGTAACAGGAAGAAGTGTAGGCTCCTTCATTGAGCTGTCGTAGTTATCAACGAAGTCAACGGTGTTCTTGTCAATTTCACCGAAAAGCTCATTACAGATGCTTTCAAGCTTTGCCTCAGTATATCTCGGTGCGGCGTAATGCATATCACGGGAATATGCCTTACCGAAGTTACCCTTCGAATCAACAAAGGGATTTAAAAGCGCCTCGTTGCCGCGAGAAAGACGCACCATTGTCTCATAAATAGCCGCATCACCGTGAGGGTTAAGACGCATAGTCTGACCGACAATGTTAGCAGACTTTGTTCTGTTGCCGTTGAGAAGACCCATTTTGTACATTGTATAAAGGAGCTTTCTGTGTGAGGGCTTGAAGCCGTCGATTTCAGGGATGGCTCGTGAAAGGATGACGCTCATGGCATAAGGCATATAGTTGATTTCGAGCGTATCGGTAATTCTCTGTTCAATCATCTCACCCGCATTGGCAATATGGGTGTTTTTGAGTATATCAACGTCATTTTCCTTGACTTTATCGGTTGATTTTTTTCTTGCCATTTTACATCCTCCTTTCTTAGCTTACATCGGTCATATCGATATAAAGATGACCGTAATTTGCAATATAATCCTTTCTGCCTGAAAGGTTATCACCGAGAAGCAGGTCAAACTTTTCTGCAGTTGCCGCTGCTTCATCGGGGTCTATTTTAATAAGTCGTCTTGTTGCAGGGTTCATAGTGGTGAGATTCATCATATCTGCATCGTTTTCACCAAGACCCTTTGAACGCTGAATTGTATACTTTGCCTTGCCGATTTCCTCAATAGCGTCAGCCTTTTCCTTTTCGGTATAGGCAAACCAAGTCTGGTTCCCGCTTGTAATTTCATAAAGAGGTGACTCGGCAATAAACACCTTGCCCTCCTTTATAAGTGTAGGAATGAGACGGTAAATCATTGTAAGAATAAGTGTTCTGATCTGATATCCGTCAACGTCGGCGTCGGTACAGATGATAATTTTACTCCAACGGAGGTTATCCATACTGAAGGTGGAAAGATTTTTCATACCCTTGGCGTGAACCTCTACGCCGCAACCGAGCACCTTGAGAAGGTCAGTGATGATTTCGCTTTTGAATATTTTTTCATATTCGCTCTTAAGACAGTTGAGAATTTTACCTCTTACAGGAATAATTGCCTGGAACTCAGAGTCTCTTGCCTGCTTACAGGCGCCGAGTGCTGAATCACCCTCCACTATAAAGAGCTCTCTTTTATCAATATTCTTACTACGGCAGTCAACAAATTTCTGCACACGGTTCGCAAGGTCATTTGAGGTAGTAAGAGTCTTTTTGAGGTTGAGTCTTGTTGATTCAGCCTTGATGCGGCTTCTCATATTGATAAGCACCTGGTCGGCAATTTTGTCTGCCTCAAGCTTATTTTCAATAAAATAAACCTCAAGCTGATGACGTAGGAACTCGGTCATAGCCTCTTGAATGAACTTGTTGGTAATGGCCTTTTTTGTCTGATTGAGGTATGAGGTTTCGGTTGAGAAGGATGAAGAAACAAGCACAAGGCAGTCAGCAACGTCCTGGAACTTGATTTTTGAATCACTCTTTGTGTACTTACCGCTCTGCTTGAGGTAAGCATCTATCTGCGCAACGGTAGCATTTTTAACAGCATTGTCAGGTGAGCCGCCGAACTCAAGGAAGCTTGAGTTGTGGTAATACTCAATAAGCTGCTTTTTATTTGAGAAGGTAAGGGCAACGTTGAGCTTGACCTTATATTCGGGAAGGTCGGCTCTGTCCTTACCGCTTCTTTCTGTCTGCCAGAACTGAACAGAGGTCATTGCATCCTCACCTGCAATTTCCTTTACATAGTCGCTGATGCCGTTTTCATAGTAATAAACAAAGGTTTCAAAGCCACCCTTAATCTGATTTTTCAGCTCAAAGCGTACCTTGGGGTTAACAATAGCCTGACGCTGAAGCACCTGCTGATAATATTCAAGAGGAATATCAATATCGGTAAAAACCTCAAGGTCGGGCTTCCATCTGATTCTTGAGCCGGTGTCCTTTTTACCGTAGGGCTCTGATGTAAGGCCACCAACGTTAACACCCTTTTCAAAATGAAGTGTGTATTTCATACCGTCTTTTCTGATTTCGGCATCCATATATTCACTTGCAAACTGTGTTGCGCAAAGACCGAGACCGTTAAGACCGAGAGAATACTCGTAGCTGCCGCCGTTGTTGGTGTTGTACTTACCGCCTGCGTACATTTCACAGAAGATAAGCTCCCAGTTCTCTCTTCCGTATTTTTCGTTGTAGCCTACGGGTATACCTCTACCGCAGTCCTGCACCTCAACGGAGCCGTCGCTGTAACGGGTAAGAATAATTTTATCACCGTAGCCTTCACGGGCCTCGTCGATAGAGTTTGAAAGAATTTCAAAAACTGAATGCTCACAGCCGGCAATACCGTTTGAGCCGAAAATAACCGCAGGTCTTTTTCTGACTCGGTCG
Organism: Acutalibacteraceae bacterium; assembly: GCA_045121735.1. Lineage (GTDB taxonomy): Bacteria > Bacillota > Clostridia > Oscillospirales > Acutalibacteraceae > UBA6857. The sequence continues at coordinate 3,860 of JBGVGP010000235.1, read as the reverse complement.
GCGCCCTCCAGCATTTCAATATCGTTGTCGGAATATCCTGCTTTTTTAGCCATTATTTATCATATCCCTTTCATAAAAAATGAAAATCATATTACAAAAAAATACAAAATATTGTGTTCAAATCAAAAAATGCACACAACACATATAATTTACACTATTTTTCAAAAAAAATCAAGTGTTAGACCGCTAAAAAGCCTTTATTTAAAGGCCTTAAAGGGTGCAGGAGCCTTATCCTCGTTTACAAATACCGGTATTTTCTCCTCATCCATAAGGCAACAGTTGAAAATAGCATCCTCACCGAATTTTTTACGAAGGCTCATAACTGCATCGTCAATATGCTTTTGCTTTTCACTTTTGCTGTAATCGGTGAACAAATCAAGCTGTCCTGATTTACCCTCCTCAACAAGGTCAATCGCCCTTACCGTAAGTGCCCTCACCTTATTTTTCCAGTCATAATTGTCTTTGAACAGCTCGGTTGCTGTTCTTGCAATTTCAAAGGCTGACTGACTTGAAATACCCAACTGACACTGAAATTGCCTTTCAGTAAACTGATTATCTCTTACACCAATCTGCACACCTGTCGCTTCAAGTCCTTCCTCTCTCAAGCGCCTTGAAACATTCTGACTCAAAGATAAAAACACCCTCCACACCTCTTCATTATTTACAAGGTCGCTTTTGCAGGTAACACCGTGACCTATGCTTTTGGATTGCTCCTTGTAGCTGTCGGGAGCAACTCTGTCACGGTTATATCCGTTTGCCGAAATCCACATATCTCTGCCGACAACTCCGAACAGTGACTTCAGCCATTCCTCCGAGCAACCGGCAAGCTCACCTATTGTTGTAATCCCATAGCCTTCAAGCTTCTGCGCTGTTTTTCTGCCGACACCGAAAAGAGCGGAAACAGGAAGCCTCCATACCTTCGTTTGGTAATCCTCTTTTGTTATTTCATAAAAATCGTCACGGCCTGCAAGGTCACTGCCAAGCTTAGCAAAAATCTTGTTATAAGACAGACCGATTGAAACGGTAATATCAAGCTCCCTTTTAAAGCTTTCCATAATTTCACGGATAATATTGTGTGCCGAACCGAACAAGGTTATACTGCCCGTAAGGTCACACCACACCTCATCAAGACCCATAGGCTCAATCATATCAGTATATCGGGCATATATATCGTGAGCCTTACGGGAATATTCCTTGTATATGTCAAAATGAGGCTCTACTATAATAAGACCAGGGCATTTCTGCCTTGCCTGCCATAGGGGCTCACCTGTTTTTACTCCGAGATTTTTTGCCTGCTCGCTTTTTGCAAGAATTATACCGTGACGGCTTGACTCATTACCGCCTACTGCCATCGGCTTATCCTTTAAATCGGGGTTAAGACTGCACTCAATAGAAGCATAGCAGGAATTCATATCGGAATGGATTATTATTCTTTCCAAAACTAACACCTACACATAAAGAACATTTGTTCGTTGCTTGTATTATACTATCGGCTACCATATTTGTCAAGTCAAGGCCAATAAAAAAAGCACGGGAATCTCCCGTGCTTAATGTTCAATTACGCCTATTCCTATACCGAGCTTTTTTCCTTTGAGCATATACTGCTTTGCCCTTTTCTGTAAATCGGTGTTTTCGGCATATCTGCTTTTAAAAATCTGACGTTTTCCGTATATCCTCTCAATAGCCTGTACATCTATACTGACGCTGTAGCAAAGCCTAAAAAGAGACATAAATGCCACAATGTTACTGTCCTTAGCCATAAAGTCTCTGTTGCCTTCAAAAAGAAGCCAGCTTTCACAAAAATAATACTTATAGCAGTACTGCGGAAAATAAGCCTTGAAAAATTCATCAGCCCTTTCAAGCGAATCAAGACACTTACGTTTTTCCAGCCTTTCACCCTCGGGAATATGTATATATACCAGTTTATCACCGAAGCTGAAGGGCAGTTTATTATATAGCAATGTTTTATTTTTACAATTGTAAAGCTGAAACTGTAATCTGCCTATCCTGAAAAGCTCAAAGCTGACGTGATTTTTAAGCCATCTGTAATTTTTAAGACCCTTGTTACCGTTATGCTCACACCATATTTTTATGTCACTCATTGTGTCATAATACACTTCATCACTTATGCCTGCTTTTTCGTATCTCTCCTTTATTCTTACTGCCAGAGTGAGAATAACTGCAAGCCTTGTTAAATGATTATGTCTTTCAAGGATATTAAAGCCTTTATCCAAACAGATATCAGAAAGCTTATTTATTTTTTCAACATCAAGTGTTTCAAGCCTTTTAACAAGCTCGTAGCAAAGCCCGATTTTTACTGCAAGGTTAATCAGAATAATCACCCTTTTTATACTTTTAAATCACATATCATCACAGGCAAGAATATAATTGAGCAGCACTTTTACTGCCTCAAAAAAGCCCTCAATATCAATACATTCGTCGCACTGATGTGCTCCGCCGTGACCCTCCGGCATTTCGAAAACAGGTGTTTCACGGTCTTTTTTTATTATATAAGTACCTACAGAAAAAGCATTCTTTAACCTTCGTGCGTAGGTGCCTCCTGCCATTGTTACCCTGCTTAAGCATTCACCTGTAAGCTCAGCATATATATCCTCAAAAGCTGCAGGATAAGGACTGCTTTCATCAATGGAAAAGCCTGCACGGTTATCTTTTTCTATAGCAACAAAGCCATATTTTTCAAGATAGTTATCCCCCGTCTTTTCAAGCTCTGCAGAGTTCTGTGTGCTTCCGTATCTTATATCAAAGCTTAAACGGAGCTTTCCGTTAACGGTTTTACAAAGTCCGTTTACACAGGTTGTTTTACCGAAAACAGGATCCTCGTGCTCAATACCCATACCCTTGCCGTAATGACAGTGAAGCATCTGCTTAGCTGAAGAAAGCACAGCCTTGTCATTATCCGAAACAAACGAGCAGGAAAGTAAAAGCTCACATGCAACAAGCGCCGCATTAAGGGAGCCATCGGGAATACTTGCATGCTTTGCAATACCCTTAACAAGTATATTTATACAGTTATCTGTCGCTGATACCTCGATATTATCTCTGTGTGATGTCTTTTCATTAAGCTCTGCAAAAGCACTGTCACTAAAAGGCAGACAAACATTGACCTTATCAAGAACGATGTTGTAAGCCTCGCCGCCCTCAATTGAAGCGATGCTGTCAAAGGCTTTTTTGCTTTCACTCATAAGGTGATAGATACCCTTTTCGCCAACACTACAGGGAAAATCTGCATCTGGCACGAGTGAAACCTTAGGCATTTCCTCTTCCTTAAGATAGTCCTTCAGGTCACCCATTCCGCATTCCTCGTCAGAGCCGATGAAAAGCTCAAGCTTATTTTTAAGCCTGATGTTATTATCCTTAAGAAATCTGAAAATGCAAAGAGCAGCCATGACACCTGATTTATTATCCTCGACTCCTCTGCCGATGAGTGTACCGTCAATTATTACAGGAGAAAAGGGCTCGGTATAAATCCAGTCATCACCTACAGGTACAACGTCGCTGTGACTGAAAAGACCGATTTTTTCCTTTGCTTCACCGTAGGAGCAAAGCGCATAGGTGTTTCTATCGTTTATCTTTGTCTTAAAGCCTTCCTTTTCAAAATATAAGGCAGCCTTATAAAGAGCATCCTTGCAGCTTATTCCAAAGGGAGCATCTTCCTCAGCCTCCGATTTAATCGAAGGAATTTTAGCAAGCTCAATCCACTTATGTAATATATCCTCCTTGTTGTCACATATCCATTTATCGAGTAATTCGTTATATTTTTTATTAATCATAAAAGCACCTCTTTATTTTTGCTTTAGTCATTATATCACTTAACCGAGGTTATATCAAGGAAAAAAGTA
>JBGVGP010000234.1:0-10888 GCA_045121735.1 Acutalibacteraceae bacterium | reverse complement strand
ATTCTTTTCACCGTTCATCATACGGTCAACATAGTCTGAATATGTATCGTAGTTTGAAAGAGGAACAATTCTCTGAAAATCTTCAACTGAATGAACATCCTTGAAGCCGATTTTCTTACCGTATTCGGTATCCTTGTTCTCGTCCATAATCTGCATAAGAATCTGCTCCTGTGTTTCAACAGGAATGGATGTAAAATGATTTACGCCCTTAAAAACAACCTTACCGAGTAATACGCCGATATCTGACAATGCCATTGGTGTTTACCTCACTTTATTATTATTTTTCGAAATTTAATACACGCTGTACGCTATTTTATATTCTAGCATTTTTGGGGCATTCTTGTCAATGGAAATGTGAACATTTTATTAAATGCAACATTATTTCCATTCAATGTCCCATGTTTCCTCAAGGTAGCCGTCAATAGTGCCGAAGCCCGTTATGCCGAGGCCGTAGCCCTCACCTGTACCCTTTATGGGAAGACGCTCATAGTAGCCCACAATTTCACCCTCAGGGTTAAGAGTAACGGCAACTGTTGCACCGGGATATTCGAAATCTACCCTTGTAAGAGTGATAATAGGAATTTCAACGCTTGAAAGGTCAAGAGTATCTGCCGCCGCATTATGATGGGGAGGTCTGGGATTTTCAAGAGTGCTTGTTTCGGGCACGATAACAATTGAGTAAACCGTGTTTTCGCCCTCCTGCCTCTTTTCGGCGCTTGCAATACCCTCTCTTGTGATTCTGAATTCGCAGTCACCGGGAGGGAAGATGCTGTTTGACCTTGATTCACCGCCGTTTTCCGGGTCGGGAGAAACACCGTTTGTGAAATCGTAATCGTAAACCTCTTCCTTGATAAAGGCGCTGAGCACACCGTTTACTATGTTGTTAACGGAAGGCACACTGCTGTCTACAAGCTTCATATCAATGTTCTGCACCTTGTGACCCTTGAAGTTGGCCTTGTCGGATTTTAAAAGGTTGACTGAGTCTGAAACAACCTTAAGTATTTCCTCTGTTTCATCAACTGCGGGTGCTGCGGTTGTTGTATCCACCTTGGGTGCAGCTGTTGTTGCTTCAGGTGCTGCAGTTGTTGTCTGCGGTGCTGAAGTAGTTGTCTGCGGTGCTGCGGTAGTTGTTGTAGCTGATGTTGCAGCTGTACCTGCTTCAGAGGGTGCATTGCCCTCATCTGTATCCCTTGCTGCATTTATACAGAACACAAGCATAAGCACGGTAACTACAGCAAGTGTAGCAACAAGAAGATTGCCCTTTTGCTGCTTGTTATCAGCCTTTACCTTCTTCTTCATAATTGTCACTCCATATCCTACTGATGCATATTTATTTCATTATATCATTTAATGCAGATATATTCAAGTAAGAAAAAAATTTTTTAGTGAAATAAAAACGAGCGTCACCTCATAAGGAAGTGACGCTCTATACCGCCTTTTTATGTCAATTACCAGATAACTCTTGTAGCAATATCTTCCTTGATAAGCTCAATAAAGTCTGCAGCTGCCATTGAGCCCTGGTCACCGTGACCGCGCTTTCTTACGGAAACTGTGCCCTCCTCTGCTTCCTTATCACCGATAACGAGCATATAGGGAACCTTTTCAAGCTGAGCCTCGCGAAGCTTGTAGCCGAGCTTTTCACTGCGTGTGTCGATATCAACATCGTCAATACCTGCAGCCATAAGAGCCTCCTTAACGGCATAGGCTGCGTCCTGATGACGGTCAGCAATAGGAAGGATACGTACCTTTTCGGGTGCAAGCCATACGGGGAAGGCACCTGCATACTTTTCGATAAGAAGAGCAAGTGTTCTCTCGTAGCAGCCGATTGATGTACGGTGGATGATATAGGGATTCTTCTTTGTGCCGTCGGGTGCAACATATTCCATACCGAACTTTTCGGCAAGCATCTGGTCAATCTGGATTGTGATAAGAGTATCCTCTTTACCGTGAACGTTCTTAATCTGAATGTCAAGCTTGGGACCGTAGAAGGCTGCCTCACCGATACCGATTTTATAGTTGATTCCGAGTCCGTCGAGGATTTTCTTCATTACACCCTGAGCCTCATCCCACTGCTCAGTTGTACCGATGTACTTTTCTGTATCTGCGGGATCCCACTGTGAGAAGCGGTAGGAAACATCATCATAAAGACCGAGAGTCTTGAGCATAAATACACAAAGGTCAAGGCAACCCTTGAACTCGTCCTCAAGCTGCTCGGGAGTACACATAAGGTGACCCTCGGAAATTGTGAACTGACGGACACGGATAAGGCCGTGCATTTCACCTGATGACTCGTTTCTGAAAAGGGTTGAGGTTTCACCGAGTCTCATGGGAAGGTCACGGTAGGAGCGTGCTCTGTTGAGATATGCCTGATACTGGAAGGGGCAGGTCATGGGACGAAGTGCAAATACCTCGTCGTCCTTTTCCTCCTCACCCATTACGAACATACCGTCCTTGTAATGGTCCCAGTGACCTGAAATTTTATAAAGGTCGCTCTTTGCCATAAGAGGTGTCTTTGTACGAAGCCAGCCTCTCTTCTTCTCCTCGTCCTCAACAAAGCGCTGAAGAGTCTGGATGATGTGTGTGCCCTTGGGAAGCATAATGGGAAGACCCTGACCGATATAGTCAACGGTTGTGAAGATTTCAAGCTCACGGCCAAGCTTATTGTGGTCACGCTTCTTTGCCTCTTCAAGCTGAGCAAGGTGTGCTTCAAGGTCAGCGGCCTTTGTGAAGGCTGTACCGTAGATTCTCTGAAGCATCTTGTTCTTGCTGTCACCTCTCCAGTATGCACCTGTGCAGGAGGTGAGCTTGAATGCCTTAACGCGTGATGTATCGGGAATGTGAGGACCTGCGCAAAGCTCAGTGAATTCACCCTGACGGTAGAAGGAAATAGGCTCACCGCTTTCAGCGTGCTCCTTAATAAGCTCAACCTTATAGATTTCGCCCTTTTCTTCCATCATAGCGATTGCTTCCTCGGGTGACATTTCGAACTTCTCAAGGAAAAGACCCTCCTTGACAATCTTCTTCATTTCAGCTTCAATTTTTTCAAGGATTTCGGGAGTGAAGCTTACCTCACTGTCAAAATCGTAATAGAAGCCGTTATCAACTGCAGGACCGATAGCAAGCTTTACATTGGGATAAAGTCTTTTAACAGCCTGTGCAAGAATGTGTGAGCAGGTGTGCCAGAAGGTCTTTTTAGCCTCCTCGTCGTCAAAGGTAAGAATTTCAACCTCGCAGTCAGCTGTGAGAACTGTACGAAGGTCACAGATTTCGCCGTTTACCCTTGCAAGACAAGCAGCCTTATAAAGACCTGCGCCGAGGCTCTTTGCAACGGTGATTACGCTTGAGCCTTCCTCGTACTCGCGGACAACGCCGCCCTTAAGTGTTACGTTAATCATTGTTTTTTCATCCTTTCTGTATCTAATGAATAGTGAATGATGAACAATGAATAATTATAGGTAAGGTAAAGGCTTTTGTTAAATTCAACCTTTACTCTGCGGAATAAGTGAGTAATGACGGTAAGCTTTCACGATTATAATCGACGGATTCAAGGTTTACATCCGTCTTTCTTTGCGGTGACAGAGCTAATATTTTATGCTCTTTTCACGCGACCGCAATTATTCACTATTCACTATTAATTATTCATTATTCATTAAAATAAAGAAAACGCTCCACCCCAATTAACTTGGGATGAAGCGGTTAAATGCTCCACGGTTCCACCCGTATTCCGTCTGCAAAAAACAAACGGCACTCATTGACTTTAACGCAGTCATACGGTATGCCTTATTTCGGCACACGCTCAAAAGTGGTAGATTTTCCTTAAGAATCTGCTCTGCTTCCAGCCTTTGGCAAAGCTCTCTGTGAAATCCGTTAAAAAGAAAAATCCTCTTTCTCAACGCTTTAAAAGGGATGTTCAGTTTTCTTGTTGAAAAATATTTTATCACTGTGCGTTGGGTTTGTCAAGGGTTTCTTTTCATCACCTTGGTGTGCCGGGGACGTTGTAAAAATTAAGGTAGGCTAAAAAATCCGTGGCACCTTCGTATTCATTATCAAAAATATAAAGATTTATTCCGTCAACACAAATTTTATAAGATACTCTTCCGAATCTTCCACCAATGATTTTTATACTTTCTATCTTGTGATAACCATAGGTTTTTCCTTTATATGTAAATCTTTTATCATCAAAAGTCAAAGCTTTTACAGTACTGTTATAAATTAAAACAATTCCGTATACCTCTACAAATAAGCATACAACAAATATAACAATACTGGTAACAAAACTAAAATCAAACAAATCAAAGCTTGAAAAGAACATACCATTAACTATACATTCGTAAATCACATATGCATCAACAGCTAACACAACTAAAAGCAGAATGACCAGAATAACAGCTCTGCTTGTTGACATTTTAAGCTTCTGTTCCATTTTTGTTCCCCTTTCACACATCTATACTCACACTGACTCCCTGCTTTTTCATCACGGCAATAAAATCCTCACCGCCTCAATTCATCATTCTGTTGTCTGAGGGAACCTGAAAACCGCGTTTTTCGAGAATAGCGGTAAACTCCTTTGCATTCTGATAATTATCATCAAAAATGCAGACCTCTTCACCGTCCACGACTATTGCCTTGTAGCGTCTGTAATCAAATTCAGAGGTCTTGACCTTTATACCGTCTATCCGGTGGTAATAATACTCTCTGCCGTCCTTCAGGACAAACCTTTCCTCGTCAAAGCTTATGCCCTTATCGGAAACAAGGTACACACCAAGAGCGATAAGTGCCGAAGCACCGAGGGCAACGGCAACAGCTATTGCTATATGAACTTGCAACACTGCCCATAAAGCAAAGGCAAACAGGCATGACACAACCGCACCGGTGACAATGACCAATGCCATTGTGCGTCTGCTTGATTTCAGCTTCTTCATTCTATTTCACCCTTCCAGCTGCTTAAGCTGTTTTTGACATGGAATTTAACTCGGTGCTTTTTTAAAAGTGAATTAAACTCCTTATAGCCGATATCATCCTCGGTGAAGCTTAAAACACATTTTCCTCTTATATAAATTTTTATCACTGTTAGAGTGCAAAAACGCAAGCGCTTACCGGGCACAAGCACCCGCTTGTGAGTAACCTCGGCTTCGGAAACATCGGCAAAGCGGTAGGTGTGACCCTTTACGGTAAAGCCGTCAAAATCAAATTCAACCCTTTTGCCGAAAATGAATCTGACAAGGAAATAAAGAAAACCGAACACAGCCACTGCCGTGCCGAAGAATTCCTCATCGGAGGGTGTTCCACCGGTATAAACATCCAGACCGACAACAATACCCGCAACAACAAGGAAGCAGCTGAAAATAAGCAGTGCCGTCGGTGAGGGGCTGATTTTCTGCTTCATTTTTTCACTTCCCCTTTTATTTCTTTATTCTAATTATACAGCAGTGAAAATAAAAAAACAATATCAGAACGCATACTTTTCGGGGGTAAAAAGTATGAAAATGGATACGAAAACGGCAAAAGATGCAAAAAAGGACGGCAGACTGCCGCCCTTGTAGGTTAATTTGTAGCTTGCCGCTTATGCGTCCTTATCGGAAATCAGACCTCGAAAGTAAAAAAACAATATGAGAATGCATGCTTTTAAAAGAAAAAAAGTATGACTGACGAGAAGAATGCAGAATGGCCTTTTCTTTGCCCCGAAGGCGTATGTATATACTCTGCATCGTCACCGAAGCGCTCGCTGTGCGAGTAGAAGCGAGGTGAGGATGGCGCAGCGGTCAAAATTCATAGGCGCTCCAAGCCGAAATGAATTTTGGGAACCGCAAGAGTGGTGGCAAAAAAAGGGCAAGGCGGTGCAAAATAAGTCGAGGCTCGACGCCCCGACTTATTTTTTATTCTCTTGTTAAATTATAAGCAAAACTGCACCGCCGCTTATGCGTTCTTATCGGCAGTTATGCCTCGAATGTGCCTGCTTCGATTGCCATAATCTGGTCAACACGGCGCTGATGTCTGCCGCCCTCAAACTCTGTATTAAGGAAAACCTCAACCATTTCAAGTGCAAGACCTGCACCTACAACTCTGCCACCCATGCAAAGGATGTTTGAATCGTTGTGAAGACGGGTGAACTTTGCGCTGAAATAGTCGCTGCAACAGGCTGCTCTGATGCCCTTTACCTTGTTTGCAGCCATTGAGATGCCGATACCTGTACCGCAGCAGAGGATACCTCTTTCACATTCGCCTGAGGTGATTGATGTACCAACCTTGTATGCTATTGCAGCATAGTCAACGGATTCGGGTGAGTATGTGCCGAAATCCTTATATTCAATACCCTTTGAGTCAAGGTACTTTTTAATTTCTTCCTTTAATTCGTAACCGCCGTGGTCTGCTCCGATTGCTATCATTTCTTTATTCTCCTTACAGTTGATTTTTTATATGATACCATATTTTTATTTTGTTGTAAAGTACATTGTACAGCTCTTATCTTGAATACTTTGAAAGCTTGGCGTAGCTGTAATCCTCAAGCTTGATGCCGTGGCTTGAACGGTAAACGCTCATAACAAGACCTATTGCACCGTAAATACATACCGTTGACGAGCCACCTGCACTGATAAAGGGCAGGGTGATACCGATAACGGGAAGAAGCGCAAGACACATACCGATATTAACAACCACCTGTGCAATTATCATAAAGGCAACGCCGTAGCACATCATTTCAGCGGCAAAGTTACCGCTTTTTTTACCCGTTCTTATAATCCTGTAGGCAAGGGCGCAGAAGAAAATAAGAAGCACTGCTGCACCGATAAATCCGAAGGATTCGCACACAACGGAAAAAATCATATCGTTTTCACATTCGGGAACAAGTCCGCTATGGGTATATTCACAGCCGAAAAGACCCGTACCCGTAAGTCCGCCTGCCTTTATAGCGTTTGCCGCCTGACTCTGCTGCCATATTTCATCAGGATAATTATCGGGATTGAAAAGGGCAAGAATACGGTCACGCTGAATGTTACTGAAGACCTTGAGCCAGATAAAGGGTGCGGCGGCTACTATCATCAGCACGCCTGCCGGGAAGTAAAGCCAGTGCACACCTGCAATGTACATCATGCCTATAAACATAAAAATGAAGATAAGTGCTGAGCCCATGTCACCTGTTATAATAACAAGACCGATGGGAATTGCGGCATGTATGCAAAGAAGAAGAACATTCTTAACGCTTACAAGGTCCTTTTTAAGCTTGCTTAAATGAAGCGAAAAGGTAACGATGAAGCCGATTTTCAGTATCTCCGACGGCTGCAGATAAACAAAGCCCAGATTAAGCCACGAGATAGCGTCACTTCGTCCGTCAGGTGCAACACCAAAGGGAATAAGCAGAAGCATCAGGAAGATACATATAGCTGCAACCACCCACCAGAACTTGTAGATTATTTCATAGTCGATAAATGAAACTATAAGGCTACCCACAATACCGATTCCAAGGGCAAGGAACATAACCACTGTGTCTCGTGAAAGATAGGTTTCACCGTCAAAGGTAGCTGTACAGACCATAAGGCCGCCGAAAACCGAAAGAGCAATACTTAAAAGCAGCAGCACCTTATCGGTCTGACGGAAAACGCTTTTTATATCGTTAAGTCCGAATTCCTTTAACAAATTCAAAAAATCACATCCTACTGTTATTACTGTATATTATATTATGTATTTTATAATATTTCAAGTAAAAAGTTGACTTATGATTTTTTTATGCTAAAATATTATAATGTTAAAGTATAAAAAGGAGGTGCGGCTATGACAGTATTTCATTCAAAAAGCGCGGCAGACACAGAGGGCTTTGCCTTTGAAACAGCAAAAAAAATAAGCGGTGGCACCGTTGTTGCCCTTTACGGCGGTCTCGGTATGGGAAAAACTGCCTTTACAAGAGGCTTTGCAAAGGGCCTGGGCAATGAAAGCTACGTTTCAAGCCCCACCTTTGCCCTTGTAAACGATTACGGCGGAAATCCTCAGCTTGTTCACTTTGACATGTACAAGGTTGAGTCCTGGGACGATCTTTACTCCAGCGGTTTTTTTGACTATTACGATATGGGCGCGATAATCGTTACCGAGTGGAGCGAAAATATAGAAAACGCCCTGCCCGAAAACACCGTAAGAGTGAGAATTGAAAAGGGCGAAAGCGAAAACGAAAGAACTATCACCGTGGAAGGAGTCTGACAGAAGATGAGAATTTTAGCAGTTGACACAAGCGCCGTCTGTGCCGCAGTTGCAGTGACTGACAGCGAAAAAATCCTTTCGGAAAGTCAGACAAATACCGGTCTTACCCATTCAAGAACACTTATGCCTATGATTGACAGCACTCTTAAGAATGCCGAAATCCCCCTTGAAAGCATCGATGTTTTTGCTTGCAGTGTAGGTCCCGGCTCCTTTACGGGTATCAGAATCGGCGTTGCGGCTATAAAGGGACTTTGTGACGGCACAAAGAAAAAATGCATGCCCGTTTCCACCCTTGAGGCACTTGCCTATAATCTTCTCGGAAGAAGCTGTACAGCCGTAAGCGTTATGGACGCACGCTGTAACCAGGTTTACTGTGCAATTTTTGCTGTTGACGGTGACAGGGTAATAAGACTCACCGAGGACGAGGCAATTAAAATTGACGAGCTTAAGCAAAGACTCCCCTCTTACGAAAACGTTGTTTTTGTAGGCGACGGAGCAAAAATATGTCACAATGCGCTCGGCTACTCCATAGCTCCTCCCTCACTTCTTTATCAGAAGGGCAGCAGTGTTGCCCTTTGTGCCGAAAGAGGCTACAGTGAGGATAAGCTTCTCAACGGCAGTGAGCTTTTACCTGTTTACCTCAGACTGCCTCAGGCAGAAAGAGAATTGAAGGCAAAGCAGAGCCTGAAATAAGAGGGCAAAGATGTGCCTTCGGCACAATAGCCGGTAGTCAGTAGTCACGCACGATTAAGTTCGGGCGTGGCTTTTTTTGTCTGATGCCGCACGAATGGGATGCACCTTCGGTGCAGTAGTAAGGAGTCACAATCGGAGCGAAGCGACCCTCAATTATTCATTATTCAATATGCATCATTCATTATTCATTAAAAAAAGCACCCCGAAGGGTGCTTTTTTATTATCAGTGCTCGTGGTCGTGCTCTTCGATAACACCTACAATGGGTACAGGGTCAATACCCTGACGGGTGTAGTAATCTGAAAGAGCTGCCTTGATTGCCTGCTCTGCAAGCACGCTGCAGTGAATCTTTACTGCGGGAAGACCGTCGAGAGCCTCAACAACTGCCTTGTTTGTAAGCTTGAGTGCCTCGCTGATGGGCTGACCCTTGATGAGGTCTGTTGCAATTGAGCTTGTTGCAATTGCACTTGCGCAGCCGTAGGTCTTGAACTTTACGTCAACGATGATGTCGTTTTCGATTTTAAGGTACATCTTCATGATGTCACCGCACTTTGCGTTACCGATTTCACCTACACCGTTTGCGTCTTCAATTACACCAACGTTGTGGGGGTTGGCAAAATGCTCCATAACTTTCTTACTGTATTCCATTTCAAATTACTCCTTTGTTGCTTTATGCTTTTTCGTTTTCCATAATGTGCTCCCAGAGGGGTGACATCTCACGAAGTCTGTCAATAATGGGAGGAAGCACCTCAAGAATGTAGTCAACATCCTCTACGGTGTTGTTTTCACTAAGTGAAAGCCTGAGTGAGCCGTGAGCAACCTCGTGCTTAAGACCGATTGCAAGAAGCACGTGGCTGGGGTCAAGTGAGCCTGAGGTACAAGCCGAGCCGCTTGAAGCACATACGCCCTGCATATCAAGCATAAGAAGAAGGCTTTCACCCTCAACGCCCTCAAAGCACATTGAGAAGTTACCGGGAAGACGGTTTTCTGTGTCACCGTTGATGCGTGAATGTGAAATTTTGCTTGCACCCTCAAAGAGTCTGTCACGAAGAGCCTTTACCTTTGCGTAATTTTCTTCAATATTCTCACACATATCGGTAATTGCTACGCCGAGACCAACGATGCCGGGAACGTTTTCTGTACCTGCACGCTTGCCTCTTTCCTGAGCGCCGCCCTCGATGAGGTTGGGAAGTGCAATGCCCTTACGGCAGTAAAGTGCGCCTACACCCTTTGTTGCGTGGAACTTATGACCTGAAAGAGAGAGCATATCAATGTTCTGCTCTTTTACATCAATTTTAATATGACCTACCGCCTGAACAGCGTCGGTGTGGAAAAGCACTCCCTTTTTCTTACAAAGGGCGCCGATTTCAGCAATAGGCTGAACTGTACCGATTTCGTTGTTTGCATACATGATTGTAACAAGGCAGGTTTCGTCTGTAATTGCCTTTTCAACATCCTCAACCTTAACAATACCGTTTTCATAAACGTCAAGATAGGTTACGGTAAAGCCCTCTTTTTCAAGTGTAGCCATGGTATGAAGCACGGCGTGATGCTCAATCTTTGTAGTAATAAGGTGCATCTTGCCTTTTTTCTTACCAAGAGCAGCTGCGCCCTTGATTGCCCAGTTGTCTGCCTCACTGCCGCCTGAGGTGAAGAAGATTTCTCTTTCCTCGGCTCCGAGAGCAGCAGCCACCTGCTGACGTGCCCTTGTAACGGCACGGGAAGCAACCTGACCTACCTCATAAAGGCTTGAGGGATTACCGAAATGCTCTGTCATATATGGTATGATTGCGTCAACAACCTTTTTTGAAACAGGAGTTGTTGCCGCGTTATCAGCGTATACGTATCTCATTTCAAACACTCCAATTCTGTTTTATCAATTTGTAAGCTTCTTTGTGCAAGGTCCTTAAGGGTGATACTGCTTACCACACCTATTGTAGCCTTATAAATCTCCGTCCATATAAAGGAGGTTACACAGTCACCGTAGCTTGCGCATTTGCCGTTATCCTC
>JBGVGP010000233.1:0-2990 GCA_045121735.1 Acutalibacteraceae bacterium | reverse complement strand
TAGTTTCAACAAAGGAAAGAAATTCATCAAGAGTGGGGAGTGTGACACCCTCATACTGCTTGCTGAAATATGAGCCGAAATCATAGCGCTTAAGCTCCTCAAGTCTCATTTCGGCAATTTTACCTGTACCTGTTGAAGTTTCATTAATGGTGTAGTTATGACAAATAACTATTTTACCGTCCTTTGTAATGTGTACATCAGTTTCGAAACCGTCACATCCGAGCTCGTAAGCTTCTTTAAAAGCTGCAAGAGTATTCTGGGGTGCATATTTATTTGCGCCTCTGTGAGCAATTACAAGACTCTTATCCATATCAATACCTCTGTTTCGTCATTTTTTAATATTATATCACCGACAACTACAAAAATCAAGGAATAATAAAAAGTATTGTAATTTATAATATTAAGTTAATACAAGTTTAATATTGAAAATTATTGACCTTTTACAATGAATTATGTTAAAATGTAAACAAGAATATTCAATTTGAGGAGATGCATATGGATAGAACTGCTTTTATTAAGAAATTTATTTTCAGAATATCAGCCTTACTTTTTGTTATGAGTACAATTGTAGGCTGGTTCAAGATTACACCCGACAATGTTCTTCTTAAGCTTGATACAATTTTCACTCAGCAGGAAATTACCGGCTGGGGTACTTCAGCTGCCTGGTGGAGTCAGATTGCCGGTAACAGTGAAAAGGCAGACGATTATGCAAAGCTGCTTTATTCAGAAGAAGGTCTCGGTCTCAATGTTTACCGTTACAATGTTGGTGCCGGTGAAAAGGATAATCCTAACAGCCGACTTGACAAAAATTCATGGAGAGCCTCTGAAAGCTTCCTTGTTTATGATGAAGCAACAGGCGAATATAAATACGATTGGACAAAAGATGCAGCTGCACAGAATATGCTTGATTTGTGCCTTTCATACGGTTGTATTGATACTGTTGTTCTTTTTGCTAATTCACCACACTATTCAATGTGTGTTTCCGGTCAGGCTTCAGGTGGACTTACTCCTGCTGCAAGCAACCTTAAAAAGGATTGCTATGACGATTTTGCTGAATATATGCTTGATATTGCCCAATACTTTATCAGTAAGGGTGTACCTGTTAAGTATATCAGCCCCATCAATGAGCCTCAGTGGGATTGGGGCGGTGACTGGGTTGGCCAGGAGGGCTGCCATTACGAAATCGATGAAGTAATTGAGGTTGGTAAGGCATTTGCCGCCGAAATCAAGGAAAGAAATCTTGATGTTAAGCTTTCTCTTGCTGAAAGCGGTCAGGTTGGCGACCACGCTATGGATTGCCTTGATAAGATTTATGAAAATCAGGACATAGTTGATGTTCTTGGCACATATGCATATCATAGCTATTGGACAGATAACAACTTCCAGCTCAAGACAGCTTACGGCGAATATATCAAGAGAAATTACTGTGATGTTGAGCTTGAAATGAGTGAGTGGTGTGAGCTTCCCTGTCAGCATAAAATTGATGACATTGAAGGCGCTCTCATTATGGCACGAACAATCAGTGAGGACGTTACTCTTACCGGTGTGAACAGCTGGAGCTCATGGGTTGGTGTTAACCAGGGCGGTGCAGATGCTGACAGTATGATTGCCGCTTCAGATGATTGCAACAGCTATGAAATTGCAAAGAGATACTATGCTATGGCTCATTTTACAAAGTTTGTGCCCATTGGCAGCCGTGCAGTTGATTTTGATGTAAGCATTGCTGATATCACTGCTGAAAAAGCATGGTGGACCGAAGAGATTGACGGTAAGGAATATCCTGTTTATCTTATTGAAAACAATATGAATGTTTCAGCCTTCAAGACTCCCGAGGGTGATTATGTTGTTGTAGTTGTTAACCAGGGTGAAGAAAAGAATATTACTGTTGCTATGCCCTTCTTTGATGTAAAGGCATATACAACTGACGCTGAAAGAAATCTCGAGCTTACTCATGACAGCTGCGGTATTACAACAGTTAATATTCCCGCCGACAGCATTACTACCATAGTTTTTGAAAAATAATCAGAAAGGTGCGTCACGCAAGTCGGTGTAACTGCCGTTTTTCGTGACGCATGGTAATTTATTATGAGACTTTTGACAAGTGATGAAATGAAGCTTGTGGAACAGAATGCCACAAGATACGGCCTTTCCTATAAGGTGATGATGGAAAATGCAGGTACAGCCTGTGCAAGAAATATCCGCAGTAAGATAGAAAAAGAAAATGTTTTTATTCCAAAGAGCATTGTTGTTGTTTGCGGAAAGGGTAATAACGGCGGTGATGGCTTCGTTATTGCGCGTAAGCTTCGTGAAACAGGCTACAATGTAACTGTTGTGCTTTCATCGGGATACCCGGTAAGTCAGGAAGCAACCTATATGTATAAGCTTATTCTTGACCAGGGTATAAGAACAGTATGGTACGACGGTGACAAGCAGACGGCTCTTGATATAGTTAAAAACGCCGATGTAGTTGTTGACGCGGTTTTCGGCTTCAGCTTTTACGGAGAGCTTGACAGTGAAATGAAGCAGCTCTTTGCCGAGATGTCGTCTTCCCGCGCAGTTAAATTTGCTGTTGATATTCCTAGCGGTGCTTATTGCGATAGCGGTCACTGTGATGACAGCTGCTTTAAGGCAGATTATACTATTGCTATTTCAGCGCTTAAGCCTGCACATATAATTGAGCCGTCAGCTTCACACTGCGGCGATATAATAATTGCAAATATCGGAATTCCTGAGGAAAGCTACAAAAATGTTGACTGTACCCTTTACACCTACAGTAAAAGTGAAACAAGGTTGCTTTTCCCTGAAAGAAAAACTGATGCACATAAGGGCAGCTTCGGTCATCTTCTTTGTATATGCGGCAGTAAAGCTATGGCCGGTGCGCCCGTGCTTGCCGCTTCTGTGGCTTTGAGAAGCGGAGCAGGTCTCGTTACCCTTGCTTTCCCCGAAAGCCTTTATAACGCCGTTTATGTTTTTCTTCGATAAGGTTTCCA
>JBGVGP010000232.1:0-4668 GCA_045121735.1 Acutalibacteraceae bacterium | reverse complement strand
CTTTTACGTATGGGATGCCCTTGAGCATATTGACAACCCCACTATTGAGGACAAAATCAACCTTATGAAAAGTGACAACCCCTACGCACGCTGTATTTACAAGTGTGACAACAACGTTGTTGACCACCAGAGCGTTGTAGTTCAGTTCAAAAGCGGTGCAACAGGTACACACAATATGGTCGGAGGCTCATCAGAGCCGAGAAGAAATATTCACATCGTCGGCACAAAGGGTGAAATCTTCGGCAACTTTGAGGAATCAAAATTCACCGTGCTTAAAATCAACCCCTCACCCGAGGCTCACCACGGAGAATGTGACGTTGAGGAGGTTGACCTTAAGGTAGGCGGCGATATGGTCGGTGCCTACGGCGGACACGGTGGCGGAGACGAAAAGCTTGCAGCCGACTTTGTAAAATTCATCCGCGGTGAAAAGCCCTCCCTTGCCTGCACCTCAATATTCGATTCCGTTGCAGGACATCTGAGCGTTTACCTTGCAGATAAGTCAAGAGAAAACGACGGCGCACCCGAAAAGGTTGAAATGTAACTTTATATAACAGCAAATAAAAGATACCACAGGATTTTAAAATCCTGTGGTATCTTTTATGTCATTTAATATAAGCTGTTATGTACTTATGCACAAAGTGTATGGAAGTAAACAGCAGCCTGGCCTCTTGATACTGTTGCAGTAACATTGAAGCCGCTTTCTATAATAACTCTGAA
Organism: Acutalibacteraceae bacterium; assembly: GCA_045121735.1. Taxonomy (GTDB): domain Bacteria; phylum Bacillota; class Clostridia; order Oscillospirales; family Acutalibacteraceae; genus UBA6857. Next base: position 3,951 of record JBGVGP010000232.1, on the reverse strand, counting down.
GAAGGTTGATACACCCTTGAAGAAGCCTGCAATGCCGTTGGTTGCGCCTGCTGAAAGCATAGCAATAGCAAATGTTGCAACATTAACCTTTGTGGGGATGTTGATTGAATTGTCCTTACCTGCAATTGCAAGAAGTGCATCAGCAAGCTGACCTGCTGTAAGAGCATCATCGGGGCTGAAGGTTGTTGCTGAGGTTTCAGTCATAATGCCGTTCTTAAGCACATATTCAACAGATGCATAATACTTGTTACCGGGCTTTACGTCATCATACTTTGCTGCAATGTCACGGTCGGGAAGTGCTTCCATAATCTTGTTTGCAATGTGCTTGTGACCGTCAGCATCGGGATGGCTGTCAACATAAGTTGTGCCTGTTGTATCAACGTAGGTGTAGCCGTACTTCTTTGCACCCTCAATCATGGGAGTGTTACCTACTGTCATAATAAAGTCAACAATGTACTTTGCTACTGCATTGCTGTCACCGCCGCCGATAAGGCTGCCTGTTACGGGGCCGCCTACATTACCGTCGTAATCGTAATACTTACCCTTAACGCCGTTGTCGCTCATACCTACAACCATAAGTGTTACATCAGGATTATAAGCATAAATATCTTCAATCATGATGTCCCAGTTTTCATAGAAGGTTGAAAGTCCGTATTCAAGAGCAGCAGGAAGACCTGCAAAAACAGTTGCAATTGCATCTGCGTTAGTAGCAATAATTTCAACAGCCTTGATTACTGTTTGAAGGTTAAACTCTACACTGCCGTCAACAAGCTTTCCGAGTGCATCTACAATTTCATCATAGGCGCCCGCTCTCATGAGGGTTTCACCAAAATACCATAAGATGTACTGACCCCAGTCGTTACCGCCAACGCCGAGAGTGATAAGGTCAGCGTTTCTTACTGCTTCCTTATATAAGGGTCTCCATTTTGTTACGGGGTCGCCGTTTGAATGAACGTTACTGCAGTAGAAAAGATATTCATCTGTGCAGTTTGCTGCATAATCATCCTCAAGCATATAACGGATTTCGATTGTTCTGAAGCCGGGGCCTGCCATTGCGGTCATACTGCCGTCTTTGATAATTGAATCGGCAATGATGTCTGCATAGGAGCCTTCAATTCTGTTGAATGCTGATTCCTTTGTTTCGGTATTGAACTGCTGGTCTCTGTCGGTTACAGCGTCACGGTAGCCGCTTGCTACGCTGTCGCCGAGAAGAACATAGTTTTCGTACTGACCGTAGTGTGCATCTACTGCTTCCCGGTTAAGCTCTACTGCTGCAAGACAGGAGAAGGAGCAAGCAAGCATTACGAGTGCAAGTACAACTGCAAATGATTTTTTAATAAGCTTTTTCATTTTTTGTTGCCTCCGTTTATAAATATTTCTGTTTCATTAAAATATTCCTTTTGAACATTTTAATAAACTGCAACTAAAGATTATCATATAAGAAGCCTTTAGTCAAGGAGAAATTCATAATTTGGTTACAATTTTATTTTCTCTGCATCACAGTTTGACAAAACGTCGCATTCGCTATATAATTCGGTTATACCATATTATATAAAGGAGAAAGCATCATGAAAAAAATCCTCATACCCGTGCTTGCAGTTATCGCTGTGCTTCTTATAATTTCAACCGTGCTTGCACAGACAAATAAAAATAACGGCACAGGCACCTACCACACCCACGAAAACGGTGAAATCCACTACGACAGTGAAACAGAGCCCACCTATCACGTGCACGAAGACGGTGTAACTCATTACGACGAGCACTGATTTGAGCTAAGCAGAGCTTCGCAGTAATCAGTAGCCGGTAGTCAGAACCACTCCGTCAAAATCAAAGATTTTGCCACCTCCCCTTCTGTGCTGGGTTGCTAAGGACAGATAAAATTATTGGGAGACACTTTTTGACGAAGTGCTCCCAAATTTTTATATAAAAAGTGACACTTTCGGCGTGAAAGTGTCATAGTGGGTTATATACATTGAAAGTAATTATGCCAAAATGAAAATGTTGCTTTCGGTGAGTATAAGAGTGATATTGCAAATTAAAATTTGCAGTGATATTTTTGATAAATCAAAAGTGTTATTGAAGCTTTACGGCTTCAGTGATATTTTATTCGCCAAAAACTGTCCGAAGGACAATAACACTGTGCAAAGCACAATAAAACTGCGAAGCAATATCACTCGCCGAAAGGCGAATAAAACTGCGGAGTGTCCTTACGAACACTCCGCCTCAAGGGGAGGATTTTTTGTTTGTAGATGAATTGTTAACTCTGAAAATTACAACTCACCCTACAGTATAGAGCCCTTACTGCTTACTACTAAAAAGTCCGCCCAAACGGGCGGCTTCCTGACTACTGACTACCGGCTACTTTTCTTCCCCAAACCTATTGACTTTTGTAATTATTTGTATTATAATCACTTCAACGCTTTAGACCTTTAAAGATTTAAAGTTGTAAAACAAGACTAACCCGAGGTATCACAAATGTCACAGAAAACCGTTATCTGGCTTACTATTGCAGTATATGTAATCTTTATTGCGGCAATAGGTATTATGAACGCCAAAAAATCGAAAAACATCACCGAGTTCACAGTAGGCAAAAGAAATGCAGGCGCATGGCTTTCAGCCTTCTCCTACGGCACAGCTTATTTTTCAGCCGTTATGTTCATCGGTTATGCAGGCGGTACAGGCTGGAAATACGGTATATGGGGCATCCTCCCCGGTATCGGCAACGCCGTAATCGGCTCGCTTCTTGCGTGGCTTGTTCTTGCAAAAAAGACAAGAGAAATTACAAGACAGCACAAAATAAAGTCTATGCCCCAGCTTTTTGAAAAGCGCTTCCACAGCAAAACAATGAAAAACTTCTGCACTGCAGTAATTTTTCTTTTCCTCATCCCCTATTCAGCATCGGTTTACAAGGGACTTACAAGCGTATGCAGCGTGCTTTTAGACGTTGACGAAAGAGTATGCATGATTGTTATTGCAATTGCTTCAATGCTTATTGTTATTCTCGGCGGCTACGGTGCAACACTCAAGGCTGACTTTGTTCAGGGTGCAATAATGCTCATAGGTGTTACACTCCTTATTATCTCCGTAATGAGAAGTGATACTGTAGGTGGCTTCACCCGGGGCCTTGCCTCTATTGTAGAGGAAACAGAAAAGCTCAACCTTACTGCCGCTGACCACGTGGGTCTCTGGGCAACGGTGCTTATGACCTCCTTCGGTACATGGGGACTTCCTCAGATGATTCACAAATACTACGGCATCCGTGATAATCACGAGGTAAAAAGAGGCACCGTTATTTCAACCTTCTTTGCTCTTGTTGTTGCAGGCGGCGGTTACTTCATCGGCTCTCTTGCTCATCTTTTCTTCAGGTCACTTAACGATATTCCCGGTGCAGGCGCAGGCAAGACCGATTACCTTATACCCAATATGCTTAAGATGAGTCAGATTTCAGATATACTTATCGGCATCATCCTTGTGCTTCTTATTGCCGCATCAGTTTCAACCCTTTCCTCAATTACAATAACAGCAACCTCAACCTTTACAATGGACTTCCTTGCTCCCGTTGTAATGAAAACAACCGACAAGGTAAGGGAAGCAAAAGCGACTAAGCTTATTTGCGTTGTATTCGTTGCACTTTCATATATCATTGCTAACAGCAACACTCCCATCCTTGATATGATGAGCTACTCCTGGGGCATTATTTCTGGCTCCTTCCTGGCGCCCTATGCACTTACCCTCTACTGTAAAAAAATCAACCGTCAGGGTGCATGGGCAGGTGTTATAAGCGGCTTTGCTGCTGCACTTCCTCCCGTTGTGTGCAAGCTTCTTTCAATCGATGCTTCACTTCCACTCTTCGGTAAAATTATGGATATGGGTCCCCACTTCGCCTGCCTTGCAATGCTTGTTTCTCTTGTAATGTGCCTTGGTGTTACCGCTATTACAAAGGCTCAGGCA
>JBGVGP010000231.1:0-6681 GCA_045121735.1 Acutalibacteraceae bacterium | reverse complement strand
AACGTTGCCGTTACAGAGGGTGATAAGGTAGAAGCACAGCTTAAGTTCGGCTGGGAAATTGATGCTTACCCCGTAAATGAAATTGCTGAGGCTGTTGACGCTGTTTCTGCTTCTGACACAAGGGCACTTACCGATGAATATTACGATAAATACGAAATGCTTCTTGAGGGCAGAGACGCTGCTGAGTTCCGCCGTCATGTAGAGGTACAGGCACAGATTGAGCTTGGCTTCGAGCGCTTCCTTAAGGAAAAGAACTATCAGGCAATTGTTACCCATTTCGGTGACCTCGGTGCGCTTAAGCAGCTTCCCGGTCTTGCAATTCAGCGCCTTATGGAAAAGGGCTACGGCTTCGGCGCAGAGGGTGACTGGAAGGTTGCCGCAATGGTAAGACTTATGAAGATTATGACTGAGGGCAAAAAGGATGCAAAGGGTACCTCAATGCTTGAGGACTATACATACAATCTTGTTCCCGGTAAGGAGGGTATTCTTCAGGCTCATATGCTTGAAATCTGCCCCTCAATTGCAGAGGGCAAAATTTCGGTAAAATGTAAGCCTCTTTCAATGGGTGACAGAGAAGACCCTGCAAGACTTGTGTTCACCTCAAAGCAGGGCGAGGGTATTGCCTGCTCACTTGTTGACCTTGGCAACCGCTTCCGTCTTATCATCAACGAGGTTGACTGCATAAAGACAGAAAAGGAAATGCCTTCACTTCCCACTGCTACAAGCTTCTGGGTACCCAAGCCCGATTTCTATACAGGTATCGAGGCATGGACACTTGCAGGCGGTGCACATCACACAGCCTTCTCCTATGACCTTACAAGCGACCAGATGGTTGCCTGGGCAGAGGCTATGGGCATTGAAGCAATTGTTATCGGAAAGAACACTAATATTTCCGACTTCAAGCGTGAGCTTAAGCTTAACGATATGTACTATTCACTTATGAAGAAATAAGGTGTTACTTATGAAAGATATTATCACAGCGGGTAAAACCGCTTTAGGTATTGAGTTCGGCTCAACAAGGGTCAAGGCAGTGCTTATTGACGAAAACTGCCTTCCTCTTGCAAGTGGCAGCTTTGAATGGGAGAACAAGCTTGTTGACGGCTATTGGACTTATTCTCTCGAGCTTATTCACGAGGCACTTCGTACCTGCTTTAAAAACCTTAAGGCAGATGTAAAGGAAAAATACGGCTGCACACTTACAACAACAGGTGCAATCGGTATTTCGGGCATGATGCACGGCTACCTTGCCTTTGACGAAAAGGGTCAGCTTCTTGTTCCTTTCAGAACCTGGCGAAACACAACCACAGCCGAGGCCTCGGAAAAGCTTACAAAGGAGCTTTCCTTCAATATTCCTCAGCGCTGGACAAGTGCACACATTTATCAGGCTATTCTTTCAAAGGAGCCTCACGTTTCATCAGTGCGCTATGTTACTACTCTTGCAGGCTATATCCACTATATGCTTACAGGCGTTAATGCCGTAGGTATCGGTGAGGCCTCGGGTATCTTCCCCATTGACAGTGAAAGAGGCTGCTACGATGAAAAAATGGCAGCAAAATTTGATGAGCTTACCGCAAAGGAAGGCTTTGGCTATAAGCTTTGTGACATAGTTCCCTCTGTTCTTGTTGCAGGTGATAATGCGGGTTACCTTACCGAAAAGGGTGCTCTTATGCTTGATGAAAGCGGTGAATTCAGCGCAGGTGTTCCCTTTGCTCCCTGTGAGGGTGACGCAGGTACCGGCATGACTGCAACAAACAGTGTAAGAGAAAAAACAGGTAATATCTCTGCAGGTACATCTGTTTTTGCAATGATAGTGCTTGAAAAAATGCTTTCAAGGGTTTATCCCGAAATTGATATGGTAACAACACCCACAGGTAAGCCTGTTGCAATGGTGCATTGCAATAACTGTACAAGTGACATCAATGCCTGGGCCTCTCTTTTATATGAGTTTGCAGGCATTTTAGGTGCCGACGTAACCAAGGGCAATATTTATGACCTCATTTACGAAAACTCACAAAAGGGAGAAAAGGACTGCGGAGGACTTGTTTCCTATAACTATTATTCAGGCGAGCCCGTTACAGGTCTTGCTGAGGGCAGACCTCTTTTTCTTCGCACACCCGACAGTAAATTAAGCTTCGGTAACTTTAGCCGTAATCTGCTTTATTCAGCAATGGCTTCACTTAAAATCGGTATGGACTTACTTGCCGACGAAAGGGTTGAGCTTGAGGAGCTTTACGGCCACGGCGGATATTATATTTATCCCCGTGTAGGTCAGAGCATCACAGCTGCGGCTCTCGGCGCTCCTGTTTCTGTTATGAAAACTGCAGGTGAGGGCGGTCCCTACGGTATGGCTCTGCTTGCTCTTTACAGTGTAAAAAAGAACAGTGAAAGCCTTGAGCAGTTCCTTAAGGAAACTGCCTTCAGGGATGCAGAATGTATAACCGTTGAGCCTGAAAAGGAAGAAATTGAAGGGTTCAACGCTTATATTGAACGCTATAAATCAGGTCTTGAAAGTGAAAAGGCCGCACTTAACGTAAAATAAGGAGAATAACAATGTATAAAACCGCCGCCAAAAAGTTAATAACGCTTTTCACGGCGGTTTTGTTATGCCTTGCCGTCCTTTCGTCGGCAGGCTTCAGCAGCCTTGCGGCTGACGGAATTTCAATGCGCCTTGATAAGCTGAAAAAGGATTTTCCGCAGGGCTGGTATTATAACCATAAGGTGAAATCAAATTCAGACAAGCGTATTAATCTGCTTGAGCACAGAGAAGAAAAGTATTCTGCAAGCGTTACCCGCTATCCGTGTGTTGACCATGACGGTGAGGCAGAAAAGGGCGCTTATGACTGTAACTATTTTGACGGAGGCTATCAGTGCCACGGCTTTGCCACAATGCTCTTTTATGAAATTTTCGGTGTCAGGGCATCAACGCTTGAGGTTAACAAAAAGGCCCCCTTTGATATAAAGCCGGGTGACCTTGTGCGTCTTAATAAGGATACTCATTCTGCAATTGTGCTTTCGGTAAAGGGTGATAAATTCACCGTTGCCGAATGTAACATAGGTGAAAAGGGTGTTGATCCATCCTGTAAAATCAGCTGGGGCAGAAGCTACAGCCTCTCGGATATTACCTATTATGTAAGAGCTGAAAATTACAGCAAGATTTCATCCGACACAAACTGGAAAAACATTGAGGATAAGTATGATGCAGGCAGCAGCTTTTATGCCGCAATTTATACATCATCGGGGAAAAAGGCGCTCACATCTTCGGGCAAAAGCACTGCAGTGTTCAAAAAATACACAGGTGCCTCCTCGCAGATTTGGAGCTTTACAAAGCAGAAAAACGGCTCGTACAAAATAATCAACTGTAAAAACGGTAAGGCCTTGTCTCTTTCGGGCGACAAGAAGATAGCGTTGGCTGAAAGCGGCAGTGCCAAGGGTCAGCTCTGGGCATTTTATGAAAGCTCGGGCAAATATTTTATTTCTGCCGAAGGCTCATCCTACGTTCTTTCCTGCGGCAGTGACAGTAAGGCTGTCGTTGCTAAAAAAACAACAGCCTCATCAAAGCTCTTTACCCTCGAAAAGAAAAGCACTCCCACAGCCTCAACACTTAAGGCAAAGGGAGCAAACGGCTATGTAAAGCTTTCCTGGAGTAAGGGCAAAAACACAAAAAGCTTTGATATTGAGGTTTACGATGCCTCCTCGAAGCTTTATAAAAGAATTGAAGGTACTACGGATTCTTCCGTTAAGCTTAAGCTTCCTGCAGGTAATTACAGCGCAAAAATTATTTCAAAAAATGCGTTTTCAAAAACACAGGGTAATACGGTTTACTTTACTGTAGGCAAAAAGGGTGTGCTCGGAAAAACAGCAAGGGTTACTGCAAAGTATACCTCAACAACAATTGCTCTCTCCTGGACTCCCGTGCCCGATGCTGACGGCTATGCGGTTTATGTAAAGCAAAGCGGAAAATGGAAAAAGCTTGCAAGCACCAAGAAAACTGCTTATACCGTCAAGAAGCTTACGGCAGGCAAAAAGTACAGCCTTGCAGTAAGAGCCTACAAGCTGAAAAACGGTAAAACAAGCCTTGCAAAAAGCTACACAGGCTTCACGGCGGCAACAAAGCTGAAGGCACCGTCAAAGTTTTCTGCAACACAGAACACTTCTTCTGTAACACTCAAGTGGTCACCTATAAAAAATGCAGACGGATATATAGTTTACAAGAAGGTCTCTTCCGGCTGGAAAAAGCTCAGCTCTACTACCAAAAACACTCTTACGGTAAAAAAGCTTACTGCAGGTAAAGGCTACACCTTCGGCGTCTGCGGATACATCAAAACAACCACAGGCACAGTTACAGGTGAAATAAAAAGCCTTGCAACAGTAACAGCACCGAAGGCACCTTCTGTTACTGTTAAAAATATCAGTAAGCTTAACGCTGAAATCCGTTGGAACAAGGTCAGCGGAGCAGACGGATATCAGGTGCATTATAAGGTAAGCGGAGATAAGAACTATACTCACCTTGCAGATTATAAGGCAACAGACGGTGGTGTTAAGCTTAACGGACTTACAAAGAATGCCGAATATACCTTTACTGTAAGGGCTTATAAGAAGTCAGGCAGTAAAAGGGTATACGGAGAGAAGAAAAGCGTAAGCTTTACTGCAATATATTAAAAGGACTGCACCGATTTCACGGAAATGCAGTCCTTTACTTTATTTATATTTCGTAATCCAATGAAAGTCGCTGACACATATTGGGTCTTACATAGGTGTTGGCAACATGCTGATGAAGAGGGTGCTTCTGATAAGCCTTGAGGGCATCCTCACCTTCAAAAAGTGAATCCATCATAAGATCACCCGAGGAGGAGGGGAGCTTGTCTGTAATGATGTGCATTTCAACAAGACCGTCTATTTTGCCTGCAAGAGCCTCAAGCTCCTTTTTTACGTTTGCCTTTACGGTGTCCTTATCCTCATATTCGTCTTTTATCTTCCATATAATCATATGCTTTACCATAATCTGTACCGCCTTTCTTTTTTGCTTATAATATCATATTTACAGCAAACAATGAAGAGGCTTACAGAAAAAATATGGAATTTTTTTGAAAAAATCTATTGACAAAATGAGGAATATTAAATAAAATAAGCAGTGGTTAGCGAGGACTAACTGATTTTTAAAGATATTGAAGTTAGTTTAAACTAACTCGAAATACAGAAAAGAGGTAAGCAATGACACTCAAAGATGTTAAGGTAGGCCGAAGAGCAAGAGTGCTCAAGGTCAGCGGTGAAGGTGCCATAAGACGCAGAATTATGGATATGGGCATTACAAAGGGCGTTGAAATTTATGTAAGAAAGGTTGCGCCTTTAGGTGACCCTATGGAAATATTTGTAAGAGGCTATGAGCTTTCTTTAAGAAAGGCCGACGCTGATATGGTCGAAGTGGAGGAGATAAAATGAGTATAAAGGTTGCACTTGCAGGTAATCCCAACTGCGGTAAAACTACGCTTTTCAATGTCCTCACAGGCTCAAATCAGTTTGTAGGCAACTGGCCCGGCGTTACCGTTGAAAAAAAAGAGGGAAGAGTTAAAAAGGATACAGAAATTACTGTGGTTGACCTTCCCGGAATTTATTCACTTTCTCCTTATACCCTTGAAGAGGTTGTAGCAAGAAAATATCTTGTTGACGAAAAGCCCGATGCAATTTTAAACCTTGTTGACGGAACAAACCTTGAAAGAAATCTTTACCTTACCTCTCAGCTTACAGAGCTTGGTATCCCCGTTGTTATAGCAATAAATATGATGGACGTTGTAAAGAAAAACGGAGATAAAATTGATATAGAAAAGCTCAGCGTGCATATGGGCTGTCCTATAGTAGAAATTTCTGCCCTTAAGGAAACAGGCCTTGACGAGGCTGTCGAGCAGATTAAAACGGTTGCTCAAAAAGGCAGAAAAATCCCTCAGCACAATTTTTCGGGCGAGGTTGAGCACGCTCTTGCCCATATTGAGGAGGCTATTTTACACGGGCTTCCCGATGAGGAGCAGAGATGGTATGCGGTAAAGCTTTTTGAGCGTGACTCAAGAGTTATTGAGCGTTTCAGTCTTGAGGGTGACATTCTTACTCATATTGAAAAGGATATTATTCACGTAGAAGAGGAATTTGATGACGATTCCGAAAGCATAATAATAAACGAAAGATATAATTATGTTGCAAGATGCCTTGCCGACTGCTATAAAAAGAAAAACAAAAACGGCCTTACCGTATCTGATAAAATTGATAAGGTTCTTACAAACCGTTTTCTTGCTCTTCCGATTTTTGCCGTTGTAATTTTCCTTATTTATTATATCTCAGTTTCAACTGTCGGCACCTGGATGACAGATTTTATGAACGACGGTGTTTTCGGTGAAGGCTTCGAGCTTTTCGGAAAAAGCTTTATGGGTATTCCCGTTATTGTTGAAGAGCTTCTTGTAAGGGTCAACTGTGCACCCTGGCTTCAGGCTCTTATTCTTGACGGTATTGTAGGCGGTGTCGGTGCAGTGCTCGGCTTTGTTCCGCAGATTTTTGTGCTGTTCTTATTCCTTGCCTTTCTTGAGGGCTGCGGCTATATGTCAAGAATTGCTTTTGTTCTTGATAAGCTTTTCAGAAAGTTCGGTCTTTCAGGCAAGTCCTTTATTCCTATGATTGTGGGTACGGGCTGTAGTG
>JBGVGP010000230.1:0-5315 GCA_045121735.1 Acutalibacteraceae bacterium | reverse complement strand
GCCTGTTACAAGAATTGACATTATCCTTCACCTCGTTTATAATATAAAAGAATACTTTTAAATTATACTATGTATTATTTCAAAATGCAAGACCTAATTTTACCCTTGGCGAAAGGAACTGATGCTATGAAAAACTTATCTGATATTTCTGTAATACGTGACGTAATGGAGCGTCACGGCATGAGCTTTTCAAAGGCTCTCGGACAGAACTTTCTTATAAATCCCTCCGTCTGTCCGAGAATGGCAGAAATGTGCGGCGCTGACGAGAATACAGGTGTAATTGAAATCGGCGCAGGCGTAGGTGTTCTTACCGCCGAGCTTGCTAAAAGGGCAAAAAAGGTTGTATGTGTTGAGCTTGACTCACGCCTTCTTCCCGTGCTTGACGAAACCCTTGCCGACTTTGACAATATTGAAATCATTAACGCTGACGTTATGAAAACCGACCTTCATAAGCTTATTGAAGAAAAGCTTAACGGAATGAAGGTGGTTGTATGCGCAAACCTGCCCTACTACATCACCTCCCCTATCATTACAATGCTGCTTGAGGAAAAGCTTCCTATAGAAGCAATTACCGTTATGATTCAGAAGGAGGCGGCAGAGCGCTTCTGCACTCCCGTAGGCTCAAGAGATTCCGGTGCGATTACTGTTTGCACAAACTATTACGCAACTGCGAAGCAGCTTTTTCAGGTATCACGAGGCTCCTTTATGCCTGCGCCCAACGTTGACAGCACGGTTATCCGTCTTGATATAAGACCCGAGCCCGCAGTTAAGGTAAGCGACGAGAAAAAATTCTTCCAGATGGTAAGAGGTGCTTTTTCACAGCGACGCAAAACTGCAGTAAATTCAATAAGCTCGGCTATGGGAATACCAAAGGCGCAGATTATTGAGGCACTTCAGAAATCTGACCTTAGTGAAACCGTAAGAGCAGAAAAGCTTACAATGGACGACCTTGCAAGACTTTTTGAAAACCTTTTTGGAGAAGAAAACTGATGAAAAGCTTCCGTTCGTTATTTTTTACAATGCCCGCCAAGGGTATTTTCTGCCTGCTTCTGTTTGCGCTTTCACTTTTGTTTTCAGAATGCAGTGTGCGCTATTTTACACTTTATTCTACAGACAGGATAAGCTTTGTTAACGCCAGCGTACAGCTTGACAGCTTTGACTATGAAGAATCCTACTATTTCAAAAGCACTGTTGAAGCTACCCTTGAGGACGTAATGAAGCTGTGCTTCTCCTATGAAGATATTTTTGACGGAACAAAAAGCTCCGAGGAGCTGCTTGAGCATTTCACCAGAATAGGTGACAGCAGCTTTTCTGAAATTTATAAAAATTTAAGCAAAATGGACGGCTTTCATTTTGCGCTTGTTAACCGTAACAAGCATATAATATATTCGGATATTCCTCAAATCAACGGCGCTCATTCCTCAACCAATATAAAAAAATACTTTGCAGGCCAGGGAAAAAATCAGCTTATTGTGCACAGCTGTCAGAATCCCTATTTTGCCACAGACAGCTTTATACGCTTTGCAGAATTCATACGAAATACTGCATCGGCCTACGAGGATGATTTTGATATTTATATCACCTTCGGCTCTGAAGAAAGCCTTGCCGAAGCAGAAAAAAATTGCGAAAAGCTGCACTACGATATGAGAGGCAACATTGAAAAGCAAAACAACATTGTACTGCTTTGCATTGCAGGACTCTTAATTGTCACAATGATAATGGTCACAGTAACAGGCAAGCAGGAGCCCGGAGGCAAAACCTATCCGACACATATTAACAAGCTTCCGAATGACCTTATTACCCTGCTTTACAGCATTGTGCTCATTTGTCAGATTTCACTTTATATCACAACAACCTCTATGCTGTTCTCGCACGGCAACGAGCTTGGCACCTTCTGGTTTACGCATTCGAGCGCCTTTTATACAACCCGTTTAAGATTCTGTGTTGTGGTTTTCATCTGCACTGCAGTAAATCTTATATGCATTCTGAAGCGTCAGTACAAGATGGGACTGCTTATAAAAAACACTTATATTTATTCGGCAGTATCAAGGCTTAAGAATATGAAAAGAAGCAATAAGACTGACGAAAACAACTGAAAAAATGTAAACAAAAAACCTTTACAGCAAAAAAATCGCTGTAAAGGTTTTTTCTTGCATATGTGGAAAACTCGGTCTAAAATGTCAGCAACTGCGTAAAATTCCACTTTATATCCCTTTTTGGAATTAAAAAATGTAAAGTTTTCAACTTTACTAACAGAGTTTTCAACAAATTTGTTCAACAACTGTGTTGAAAACATTAAAATTCCACCTTCAGGCTTTATTGAAGCTTTTTGCGAAGCTCAAGCAAAATAAGCTTCTCCCGCCTTGAAACCTGTACCTGACTCATGCCCAGCTGACCTGCCGTTTTCACCTGGGTAAGACCCTTGAAATACCGCAGCTCTATCAGCTTACGGTCCTTTTCATCCAACGCCTCAAGCACACTTTTTAAAGAAAGCCTTTCACTTATTTCGTTTTCGGGTGCTTCGGTAGGAATATCAAGCTGACACGTTTTTTCGTCATCGGTTGCCGTAAGCGATATTGTAGGCATTGACAAGGTTATAAGCTCTGCCGCTGAAGCAACGTCGGTGCCAAGCCCTTCGGCAAGCTCACTCACCGTCGGCTCTCGGCCGAGAGAAAGAGAAAGCTCATCGCGAAGTTTCATAGCATTGCGCGCTTTTTCCTTGAGGCTTCTGCCGATTTTAATCGCTCCCCCGTCACGGAAGATGCGCCTTATTTCTCCGAGGATGACCGGCACGGCATAGGTTGAAAAAGCAAAGCCTCTTGAAAAATCAAAGTTATCCGCCGCCTTTACAAGACCCACACAGCCCGCCTGAAAAAGGTCATCGTACTCTACTCCTCTGCCACGGAATTTGTTGGCACAGGCATGCACAAGACCGAAGTTTTCCTCTATTAAGCTTTCTCTGTTTTCGTCCTGTGTCACAAATTCACCTCCCTGTGCATAACGCAAGGTCGCTTACAGCCTTTTGCCTAAAATCTTCTTTTCCATAACTACGGTTGTACCCTTATCCGGCTGTGAGGTAACCCTTACCTTATCCATAAAGCTTTCCATAACGGCAAATCCAAGGCCTGACCTTTCCCCTCCGACGGTGGTAAAAAGAGGCTCCATTGCCTTTTCAACGTTTTCAATACCCACACCCTTGTCACGGATGCGGATTCTGACATTGTTTTTCTCAAGTATTGCTACCGTTATGTAAATTTTGCCCTCTTTTTCGCGGTATCCGTGAACAACGGCATTTGTCACCGCCTCACTGACGGCTGTTTTTATATCCGTCAGCTCTTCAATATTAGGGTCTATGCAGCAAAGAAAGGAGGACACAGCCACACGGGCAAAGCCCTCATTCACGCTTCTTGAATCAAAGACTATTCTTAATTCGTTTTTTACCTTCATTTCATACAACCTCCTTTTGTCTTACCTCACCGAGTCTTTCAAGGCCTGCAAGACACATTACCTTGTATGCCCCCGGCGAAAGATTAAGCACCTTTATTTTACCGCCAAGGCTTTTCATAAGCTTGTAGCGCCCCATAACAAGTCCTATGCCCGAGCTGTCCATAAAGGTCACCTTATCAAAATCAAGCACTAAAAGCAGCGGTCTTTTTCTGCTTACCGCCTCATCTATACTCACACGTATGAGTGATGCACTGTGGTGGTCAATTTCTCCGTCGAGACAGACGTAAATTTCCTTTTGCTTGTATACAATTTTTGCCGCCAAAATAAAACCTCCCGTAACTTTATGACTGTAACGCTGACAATCATAATAGATTACGGGAGAATATTTTGCCGAAACGGGTCATCGGTCAATGTATTTTTTTCTTATTTCACTTACAAGATAAAATGAGCCGCACACAAGAAGTATATCGTCCTTACAAAGCCCTGAAAGAGCAAGGGTATAAGCCTTTTCGGTATCTTCCTGGGCAAGGACATTACCGCAATACGCCTTTGCCTCGTTGCAAAGCTCTTCGGGGCTTTCACCTCTCAAGGCATCAACGTTTGTAAAAATCATTTTATCGCAACAGGGCGCAAGCACTGACAGCGCCTGCTTATGGTCCTTGTCCTTCATAAAGGCGCAAAGGGCAACCACCCGTCTGCCGTCGGAATTATTTTTAACTGTTTTTGTAAGCTCAAGCATAGCGCCCACGTTGTGAGCAGCGTCAAGCAGAACAAGAGGCTCACTGCTGACGCATTCAAGTCTGCCGGGAATAAAAAAGCTGTTTATGCCCTTAACAATATTTTCATCGCTTATCCAGTAGCCCTGACGGGAAAGTGCCTTGCTGACCTCAACGGCAGTAAGGATATTAGCCACCTGAAATGAGCCGCACTGACCGCTTTTAAGGTGGAAGCCGTCATAGTAAAGCTCTGTGCCCGAAAGGTCGCTTTTCACAAGCTTTACCTTGGCTATATCGGGAACAAAAAGCTCATTGCCCTTTTCAAGACAGATGCGCTTTATTGCTTCTGCCGCACCCTTATTCTGTGCCGTAAAGGGTAAATCACCGCTTTCAAAGGGATAGGATACAACAGGGCAGCTGCCCTTTATAATGCCGCATTTTTCTTCGGCAATTTCTTCTACCGTTTCACCGAGCACCTCAGTATGGTCAAGTGAAACCGAGGTAATAACGGCAACTACAGGTGATGATATTACGCTTGTGCTGTCCTTACCGCCGCCTATACCTGCTTCAAGCACAACGGCGTCGCAGTTCATATCACGGAAGTAACACATAGCAAGGGCTGTTGTAACCTCAAAAACCGTAGGATAAAGCCCCTCGGTTTCCATAAGGAGAATTTTTTCCTTTAACATCTTTGTTATCGATGCAACGGCGCTTTTTGGTATATATTCACCGTCTACCCTTATTCTTTCACCGAATTCGGTCACAAAGGGAGAGGTGAAAAGTCCTGTTATGTAGCCTGCCGACTGAAGCACAGCTGAAACTGCCGTACAGACCGAGCCTTTTCCGTTTGTGCCTACAACGTGCACAAATCGAAGACTTTTGTGGGGATTATCCATAAGCTCAAGCAGTCTTTCTATACGCTCATGCCCTGCACTTTTTTGAAATTTACGTCTTGAATAAATAAATTCAAGCGCCTGCTCATATGTCATAATTTTTCACCTTTATACTTTATTTTTGCAAAGTACTGCTTACTTAAGAAGCAAGCCTCAATTCCGCATTGGAACAGCCGCCCTTACTACTTACTACTCACTACTTGCTACTGTACCCGAAGGGTGCTCCTTGGCCCTGACTACTGACTACTGACTACTGACT
>JBGVGP010000229.1:0-30296 GCA_045121735.1 Acutalibacteraceae bacterium | reverse complement strand
ATGAAAATAATTGCACCCCTGCCCGATGAGGTCCTTCTGATAAGAGTTCTTTGGTATGCTGTGGGCTCGGTGTGCTGCTCCTTTGCAGTTTCACTTTTCTTCCATACCTATATTTCACCTGAGGCCTATGAGCTTATTGTTAAAGAGCTTTCTGCGAAGACAGGAGTTGATATAAATAAAATCAAAACGGCTTATGATTGCATCAGTACCGTGCTTGGTATAGCTATGTCCTTTGCCTTTTTCGGATTCGGTGTATTTGAGGGTGTTAAGCTCGGTACGGTGATATGCGCCCTTGTAAACGGCTTCCTTA
Organism: Acutalibacteraceae bacterium; assembly: GCA_045121735.1. Lineage (GTDB taxonomy): Bacteria > Bacillota > Clostridia > Oscillospirales > Acutalibacteraceae > UBA6857. Next base: position 29,986 of record JBGVGP010000229.1, on the reverse strand, counting down.
TAGGAAAATTCACAAAGCTTCTTGAAAAATACTTTGTATTCGAAAACAGATTCGGCTTTGAAAAATATTTCAGATAAGGTCCTTGTTAAAAAATGAATATAGGGGAGACGTAAGAAAGTAATTTTTATGTCTCCTTTTCTTTTTTTCTATTTACAAATTTCTTTAAGATGTGATATAATAAAAAAAATATACATTCAATTTAAGGGTGGTATTATATGAATCTTAAAGAAGAAAGAAAATGGATACAGCAGCAGCTCAAAGATGTTGCTGATTTCTGGCTGAAAAACGGCATGGATGAAAAGCACGGCGGTGTTTATACCTGTCTTGATAAGGACGGCAAGATTTTCTCCACAGATAAGAGTGTGTGGATGCAGGGTCGTTGCGGTTGGATTTTCAGCTACCTTTGCCACGTTTACGGCGTAAAGGATGAATGGCTTAAGGCAAGTAAAAGCTGTCTTGATTTCCTTGAGAAGTATTGCACAAACAAAAACGCTCCCGGCAGACTTTACTTTACAGTAACCGAGGACGGCAAGCCTCTTCGACAGAGAAGATATTGCTATTCAGAGGCTTTTTACTGCATAGCCAATGCAGAGTATTACGGTATCACAGGCGAAAAGGAGCATCTTGAAAGAGCACGCAGAGCCTACGATATGTACTGGAATCTTAACCACGGTATGCCTGACCCAACAGGTATGGGTCCCAAGACAGAGCCTGAAACCCGTACAGGCAGAGGTCTCGGTATTCCGATGATTCTTCTTAACGTTACGTCTGTGCTTCTTCGTGTTGACCCTGAAAACGCAGCACTTTACAACGAGCGTGCAGATGAATGTGTAAGTGATATCTTCAAGTATCACTTCAAGCCCGAGCTTGGCTGTACACTTGAGTCCGTTGCACTTGACGGTACACCCCGTCTCGATGTTACTGAGGGCAGAATAGTAAATCCCGGTCACGATATTGAGTGCAGCTGGTTCCTTATGGAAAGAGCAAATGCAACAGGTGACAAGGAGCTTCACAAGAAGGCTATTGAAATCTTTGACCTTGCCTTTGAAAAGGGCTGGGATAAGGAGTTTGGCGGTATCCTTTACTTTATCGACTGCCTCGGCAATCCTCCCGAAGCCTATGAGCACGATATGAAGCTCTGGTGGCCTCACAATGAAGCACTTATTGCTTCACTTATGATTTACAGAGATACAGGTGACGAAAAATATCTTGATATTTTCGGTCAGCTTCTCGATTACAGCAGAAAGTATTTTGCATCAGCACCCTGCGGTGAATGGTACGGTTACTTAAGACGTGACGGTAATCCCACACTTCCCGCATGTATCGGTTCAACCTTCAAGGGTCCCTTCCACGTGCCCAGATGCCTTATTATGCTTGATATGATGTTAGAAGAAATTGAAAAGAGAGGTTAATTAAAATGAGTCTTGAAAAATATAAGGGTATAATTCCCGCTTTTTATGCTTGCTACGGTGACGACGGCAACATCTGTAAGGAAAGAACAAAGAAATATGTAGAGTTTCTTATCGAAAAGGGCGTTAAGGGTCTTTATGTAGGCGGCTCATCAGGTGAGTGCATCTACCACAGCGTACAGGACAGAAAGGACACCCTTGAGGCTGTTATGGAGGCTGCTAAGGGCAAGCTTACCATCATTGCCCATGTTGCATGCAATAACACAAAGGACAGCTGTGAGCTTGCTCGCCACGCTGAAAGCCTTGGTGTAGATGCTATTGCAACAATTCCTCCTATTTACTTCCGCCTTCCCGAAAAGGCAATTGCGAAGTACTGGAACGAAATTTCTGCAGCTGCTCCCAACACAGATTATGTTATCTATAACATTCCTCAGCTTGCAGGCGTTGCACTTACAATGTCACTTTTTGACGAAATGCTTAAGAATCCCAGAGTTATCGGCGTAAAGAACTCATCAATGCCTATTCAGGATATTCAGATGTTCAAGCGTCAGGCAAAGCTCAGAGGCAGAGATATTATTATCTTCAACGGTCCCGACGAGCAGTTTGTAGGCGGCAGACTTATCGGTGCAGAGGGCGGTATCGGCGGTACCTACGGTGTAATGCCCGAGGTTTACGTAAAGCTTGATGAGCTTGTAAAGAACGGCGAATTTGAAAAGGCAAGAGAGCTTCAGGATGCTGCTAACGAGGTTACATATGCAATGTGCTCAGGCGTGGGTAATATGTACGCTGTTGCAAAGGCAGTGCTTAAAAAGAGAGCCGGTCTTGAGCTTGGCGGTGTAAGAGCTCCTCTTCTTAACCTTGAAGAGAGCGACGAGGCAGTAGTAGAAAAGGCTTACAACCTTGTTATGAAGGCACTCGAGCTCTGCTAAGGGTAACAAACAATAAAAGTTTTGGTCAAGCTTTTCCAAAAGCTTGTGGGGATACGGGGCAAAGCCCCGTATCCTTTTTTGTGAAGCAAGTGCAACAAGGCTCCTCACAGATTTGTGAGGAGCCTTGTTTTATCCAATATCCTGTTGTGGGGGAGATAACCTTTAAACTTCGCCTTCGTGCTTTTTAGCTTCCTTCTTCTCGGGAGTAAGTGCTGTTTCACCGTTGAGGTACATAGCTGCAAGACCGAGAAGCACCATTATAACTGAAAGATAAATGATAACGGGAATAACGTTTTTATAAAGCACTGTGCATATTGTGGCAGCGGTGTCACCGCCGATGATAAGGGCAGCTACAAATCCGAAGAAGGTAAGACCGCCGGCAAAAAGTGAAATCATAATGCCGTAACCGAAGATAGTCTTAAGAACGTTCGAAAGCTTTGAACAAAATTCTTTCATAATAAATCCTCCTTACATTCCGAATACAGGAAGCCAGCCCATAAGAACGGCAACCTGAAGAATAAACTGGGCGCCAACCCACCACATGTTGTTCTTGAAGGTTTTGCTGAAATCTGACTGTGCAATTGTCATACCTGCATACATACCGAGACCAAGGGGAGGTGTGATACCGCACATAACACCGCAGATGCAGGGAAGCATACCTGCAGCAAGAAGAGGATCAACGCCGACGTTTGAAAGAAGAGCGATGAATACAGGTCCGAAGATAACAACCTGAGATGAGCCGGGAACAACTGCACCCATAACACAGGTGATAGCGCAGATAGCAAGAACCATACCAAATTTGCTGAAGCTCCATGAGGTCATAAGCTCACCGAGAGCCTGAGCAACACCGAGGTCCTCAAACATTGCGCCAATCATATAACCGAATACGCAAACTGCAATAGCGGGAGAAATAGTCTTTACGCCACCTGCAAACATTTTTGCAAGCTTTGCGGGTGTAACTGTCTTTTTATCCTTAACGATAAGGCAGGAGTAGATTGAAGAAATACCTGCAACGAAAAGGAGAACTGACTTTGAAAGGTACTTTGCACCGTCTGTACCGAGACGCTCAACAAAGAAGTTATCGGCAAATATTGCGTCAAGAATAAAGGGTACAATGATTACTACGGGAAGGAACATAGCCTTCCAGCCTACTCTGAGTGTTTCCTTGAGGTCGGGAAGCTCGTCCTTGCTCATAGGCTGAACCTTGTAATATTTACAGAAGCTCCATACCATGATAAGACGCTGTGCGATAAACCAGGCTGAAATGCCCCAGAGTACAATCCAGAACTTACCCTGTGAAACATCCTCAATACCGTGAGATGCAGCGAAGGTTGAGAAGGCTGCCATTGCTGCAACAATATTTGATGAGGGAGGAATCATATTTCCGAGGTAACTCGCATTTGATTCAATGTTTGCAGCAAGTTCTGCAGGGAAGCCTGTACGCTTCATAGCAGGGATTGTAAGTGAGCCTGTTGCCATAACGTTACCCGGGCCGGAGCCTGAAAGAGCACCCATAAAGGCACTGGCAATAACTGCAGTGTAGCCTGCACCGCCCCTGATTCTTCCGATGAAAGAGAGGATAACTGCAATACAACTGTCAACTATTTTTGTCTTTGTGAGAATGATAGACATTGCAACAAAGGCAACCATTGAATAAAGCAGTGAGGTTGAAAGACCTTCGTTGATGTAGACGAGCACATTGCTCCAGGTGCCTGTGACAGCAAGAAGTACGACAAAGGCAAGAAGCACACCCTCATAAACGGGACGCTTTAAGCCTAAGAACCATACACAGATTACTGCCAGCATAATGCCGAGATACAGCAAGGATTCCATGATTAAAACTCCTTTTCGATAATCTTTTTGTTATAGTGTTTATTACCAACGAGTTATATTATATTCAAAAAAGTGTCGAATGTCAATAGCTATTGAAAAAAATTAACAAATATTATATGTGCTATTGATTTCCTATGTTATAAGGGGTATAATCATAATGTTATATATACTATAATATATATGGATGGTGACTTTTTTGAATTTACGTCAGTTACACTATGCTGTTATGCTTTCAGAAACGGGAAACTTTTCACAGCTGGCAGAAAAACTGAATATTACCCAGCCTGCACTCAGTAAGCACATACTTACCCTTGAGAAGGAGCTTGGCATTCAGCTTTTTGACAGAACAACAGCTCCGCTGAGTCTTACGGCTGCAGGTGAGTTTTTCATAAAAGAGGCGAAGGAGCTTCTTTATAAAGAGGATCAGATGCTTCGCTCAATGAAGCAGTTCTGCACAGGCGAAAGAGGTGAGCTTACTATAGGTATAACTCCCTTCAGAAGTGCATATCTTATTCCCGATATAGTAAAGCGTGTGCGCGAGGAATTCCCCGGTGTAAGAGTAAAGCTTATTGAAGAGGGCAGTGAGCAGCTTCGAAAGGATGCCGCTGACGGAAGATTTGACTTTGCTATAGTAAATATGCCTGTTGATGAAACTCTGCTCAGAGCAACGCCTATTGAGCCGGATAAGCTTGTGCTTGTTTATTCAAGGGAGCTTGAGGACACCTTTACAGCACTAAAGGATAAGGATGAAATCGATTTCAGAAGCTGTGAGGAGCTTCCCTTTGTAGTTCTAGGCGCAGGTCAGGAAATGAGGGTGCTTTTTGATAATCTTTGCACCTCACTGAATGTTTACCCTGAAATTGCCGCAGAGGTTGTCAACATGACAACTGCATGGGAAATGGCTTGTGCAGGTGTTGCGGCAACCCTATTGCCCTTGCAGTTTGTAAACAGTGCTGCTGACCGTAAGCTTGTTGTAAAAAGGCTTGTAAATTCCGTTCAGCTTCGTCAGCCTGCAATTGTTACAAGAAAAGGTCAGTACATTTCTCCTTATGCAAAGTACGCAATTGATTTGCTTACAGATAAAGGCAGTCACATCATTAAATAAAATATACAGTCAAAAACGCAGGTGTTTTTCAAAACACCTGCGTTTTTATATATAAGTAAATATTGTTACTGACTGCCTCTGATAATCAGCTTCCCTGCTGAAAATAAGTTTCGGCAAGGCCTCCCTTTGAGGTCTCACGGTAAATTGCCTTTAAGTCCTTGCCTGTTTTGTACATTGTTTCAACAACGGTATCAAAGCTGATTTTTCTTGTTGTTGAAAGGAAATTTGCAAGTGAGAGTGCGTTGATGGCACGCATTGCGGCAACGGCATTACGCTCAATGCAGGGAATCTGTACAAGACCGCATACAGGGTCACAGGTAAGGCCGAGCATATGCTCCATAGCAACCTCTGCTGCATATTCAATCTGACCGATGCCCATATGGAAAAGCTCACAGAGAGCCGCTGCAGCCATTGAGCAGGCAGTGCCTATTTCAGCCTGACAGCCACATTCGGCGCCGCTTATTGAGGCGTTCGTCTTGACAAGGTTGCCCACAAGTCCGCCTACGGCAAGGGCTCGGCAGATGTCATCGTCACTGAAATGCTTTTTATCCTGCATGTATTTAAGTACACTCGGAAGCACGGCACAGGCTCCGCAGGTTGGTGCGGTTACTATAACACCGCCGCCTGCATTATGCTCACTTGCGGCGAAGGCATAGGCGCAAACAAGTCGGTTTTCTCTTGTAATATCACTTTCGTCGATGTGTGACTGATTGTAAAGGAACTGCGCCTTTCTTTCAACACCGAGTCCGCCGTCAAGGATACCTCTTGTTGAAAGACCAGCGTTGATGGCATTTTTCATTGCCTTCCATATTTCGTGAAGGTAGGGCCAGATTTCCTCGCCCTCGTATTTTTCAATGTATTCGTAAAGACGGATGTTGTGAGTGTTGCAATATTCTGCAATCTGACCGAAGGTCTGTACGGGATAAATGTCTTCTTCCTCAATTTCGGAGTCGCCCTCAACTACAATCTGACCGCCGCCGACGGACATAATGCGCTTGAAGTCAACCTCCTCACCGTTTTTGTAAGCGAAGAAGTCCATTGTATTTTCATGAGGGAGAGCGTCTGTTTCGTGAGGTCCGAAAACAAGCTCAATCTTTGAGCCTTCAAAAACATCGAGAATTGCCTCGTCGGTTTTGTGTCCCTTACCCGTTGAGGAAAGGGAGCCGTAGAGAATCACCTTGTAGGAATCAGCGTCGGCGTTGCGCTGCTTGAAATAATGGGCAGCCTTATCGGGACCCATTGTGTGTGAGGAGGAGGGACCTCTTCCTATTTTGTAGAGATATTTTAACGATTTCATATTTTTCTCCTTTTGTCCTCAGTTCTGCTTACGGACAATTTTATATTCATCATAGGGGGAGTAGTAACGGCAGGAATCGTAGGAGCCTGACATAAATTTTTCAAGCTCGTCCTCATCCATATTCACCGTGCAGTAATATTCGTCATACTCCTCGTCATAGTCATAGTATGCGCAGCTTTCACATTGGTTGGACATCGGTTTTCACCTCGGTTGTTTAACTCGGCCCTCGGCGCTTTGGCCCTTGGCCTTTACTACTACCGATTATACTAAACTTTTAACCTATTATCAAGGTCAAAAATTATTTTTAAAAAAAACTATTGACTTCTGCGATTTATTGTGTTAATATGTTAACACGCTAAAGCGAAGAAACATCGCTAATATATTTCTGAAAGGAAGAAAACATTATGAAAAAGAAATCAATTGCAATTATTATGGCCGTTCTCGCAGTTATCCTCTGCGTAACACTCGCAGCTTGCGGCGGCGAAAAGAAGGACCCCGCAACATCAGACCTTGCTTACATCCAGGAAAAGGGTAAGCTTATTGTTGGTATGACAGACTACGCTCCCATGAACTTCAAGGATGAAAACGGTGAATGGACTGGCTTCGACACAGAATTTGCTCAGGCAGTAGCAGCTAAGCTCGGCGTTGAGGTTGAATTCATTGAAATCAACTGGGATAACAAGTATCTTGAGCTCGAAGCTAAGGACATTGACTGTATCTGGAACGGCCTTACAATTACAGAAGAAGGCAAGCTCAACGCAAGCATTTCTGATGCATATGTTAAAAATGCTCAGGTTGTTGTAATGAAGAAGGACGCACTTACAAAGTATAAGGACGCAGCTTCAATTGCTGACCTTAAGTTTGCTGCAGAAGCAGGCTCAGCAGGTGAAAAGGAAATCCAGGCTCTTGAAATCAAGAACTACATCGCTGTTAATACTCAGGCAGACGCTCTTCTTGAGGTTGAAAGCGGCAAGGTTGACGCTTGTGTAATCGACATCACAATGGCAAACGCTATGACAGGTGAAGGTACATCATACGCTGACCTCGGTTATGCTATCGAGCTTTCAACAGAAGAATACGGTATCGCATTCCGTAAGGATTCAGACGCAACTGCAAAGGTTAACGAGATTATGGCTTCTCTTATCGAAAACGGCACTCTTAAGGATCTTGCTGCAAAGTATGAGCTTACACTTGCATAATTAAAAACAAAGTAATACTTACAAGGAAGACAGAAGGCTTTATGCCTCCTGTCTTTCCGTGAGTTAACGGGTGTAATCCGAAACACAGAACGGTGTTCATATCAATAGAGGTTTCGTATTACACGCGTTAATTATAATTAAAATTATAAAGAAAAGGAACAGTCATATGGATTTAAAAACAGTATGGGAGGTTACCCTGAGTCTTCTTGAAGGCTTTGGCGTAACACTTGAAATTTTTGCACTTACATTACTTTTTGCTATTCCCTTAGGTCTCGTTATAGCCTTCGGTTCAATGAGCAGGATATCTGTACTTAAGTATGCCTCAAAGCTTCTTGTGTGGGTTATAAGAGGTACACCTCTTATGCTGCAGGTAATTGTTATATTCTACGGCCCCGGTCTTCTTGCCTCATGGGCACAGGGACTCGGTATGGATAATGCGCTTATTCAGTGGATTTCAGGCTGGGACGGCTTCTCGCGTTTCCCTGCGGTTATCATTTCATTCGTTATAAACTACGCCTGTTATTTTTCTGAAATTTACCGCGGCGGTATTGAGAGCATTCCCAAGGGACAGTACGAGGCAGGTCAGGTGCTCGGTATGACAAAGAGCCAGACCTTCTTCAAGGTTGTTCTTCTTCAGGTTATAAAGAGAATTATACCTCCTATGAGCAACGAAATCATCACCCTTGTAAAGGATACATCTCTTGCACGAGTAATTTCAGTTTATGAAATCATCTGGGCAGGTCAGGCATTCATCAAGAGTGACGGTCTTCTCTGGCCCTTGTTCTACACAGGTCTTTTCTATCTTCTTTTCAACGGACTTCTTACGGTTGTCTTCGGCAGAATTGAAAAGAAGCTTGACTACTTCAAATCATAAGGAGGGAAAGCAATGTCTATACTTGAAGTTAACAATCTTAAAAAGAGCTTCGGTAAAAACGAGGTACTCAAGAGCATTTCCCTTTCTCTTGAAGAGGGTCAGGTAATGTCAATCATCGGTTCATCGGGCAGCGGTAAAACAACGCTTCTTCGTTGCATCAACTTTCTTGAAACAGCCGACAGCGGCAGAATCGTGGTTGACGGTGACGTAATTTTCGACGGCGAAAATTACAAGAACTTAAAAAGTGACGAAAAAAGAGAAAAGCAGCTTAAAATCGGACTTGTTTTTCAGCAGTTCAATCTTTTTCCTCAGTACAACGTGCTTGATAACGTTACCCTTGCCGTAAAGCTTCGTGCAAAGGAGCGCCCCGACTACAAGCAGAACAAAAAGCAGATACTCAAGGAGATTGACGAAAAGGCACTCAAGCTTCTTTCCGATATGGGCCTTTCCGATAAGATTGACCACTATCCCTGTGAGCTTTCAGGCGGTCAGCAGCAGCGTGTTTCCATTGCAAGAGCAATGGCACTTGAGCCTAAAATCCTTTTCTTTGACGAGCCTACAAGCGCACTTGACCCTGAGCTTACCGGTGAAATTCTCAAGGTTATCCGTGAGCTTGCAGAAAAGAAAATGACCATGGTTATTGTTACCCACGAAATGACCTTTGCTAAAGAGGTTTCTGATTATATTGTGTTTATGGATAACGGTGTTATTGCTGAAGAGGGCGAGGCACAGGAGCTTATCACCAATCCCAAGACGGAGAGACTCCAGGCATTTTTGAGTAAAATAAGTGATTGATAACAGCGTGTTTTTGATTCTTTTTGCACGCAAGCAAAAAGAATGCCATGCGGCGAGCGAAGAAAAATAAAACACGACAGCTTTTAAACTGTCGTGTTTTTTGTTATTTATAAGGGGTTTCACCCCTTATGATCCCTGACAAGCTTTTGAAAAAGCTTGACCAAAACTTTTATTGCTTTATGCCCACGCTTCCATTACCTTTTTGAGTCTGTTAACCTCATTCAGCACACACTCAGGTGAGGGGCCGCCCTTGACTGTTCTCTTTCTTACACATTCGTCAAGGTCAATAGCCGTGTAAACATCCTCGTCAAAAAGGTCACATACTGCTTTATATTCCTCAATGGGAAGTGTTTCAAGGGTGAGTCCCTTGTCAATGCAGGTAGCAACAAGCATACCTGTTGCCTTGTAGGCATCACGGAAGGGGAGTCCCTTGTAAACAAGGTAGTCAGCGGCATCAGTTGCATTGATAAAGCCCCTTGCCGCCGCATTTCTCATATTGTCACGAAGCACTGTTGCAGTTTCAAGCATGGGCGCAAAGGTGTCAAGGCACATAACAACTGTGTCAAGTGCGTCAAAAATTGCTTCCTTGTCCTCCTGCATATCCTTGTTATATGCAAGGGGAATGCCCTTCATAACGGTAAGAAGGGTCTGTAAATCACCGAAGACTCTACCTGACTTGCCACGTACAAGCTCTGCAATGTCGGGGTTCTTCTTCTGAGGCATAATGCTTGAGCCGGTTGAGAAGGCGTCGTCAAGCTCAATGAACTTGAATTCCCAGGAGCACCAGGCAATAATCTCCTCGGAGAAGCGTGAAAGATGCACCATAATAATTGAAAGCACTGAAAGAAGCTCAAGTGCATAGTCTCTGTCACTTACGCCGTCAAGGCTGTTGTTGCTTACACCGCCAAGGCCTAAAAGCTCGGCAACATACTCTCTGTCAAGGGGATAGGTTGTACCTGCAAGGGCGCCTGAGCCTAAGGGCGAAACAGACATCCTCTTCTTGCAGTCGTAAATTCTGTCAAGGTCACGAAGAAGCATTTCAGCATAGGCTAAAAGGTGATGACCGAGAGTAACGGGCTGTGCACGCTGAAGATGTGTGTAGCCGGGCATAACTGCATCGTAGTTTTCCTCTGCCTTAAGCACAATAACCTCTATAAGAGCCTTTACTGACTGCTCAAGCTCACTACAGCGGTCAAGAAGATAAAGTCTTAAATCGAGCGCTACCTGGTCGTTACGGCTTCTTGCGGTGTGAAGTCTTTTACCGCTGTCGCCGATGCGCTTTGTAAGCTCACCTTCAACAAAGGTATGAATATCCTCTGCAGTCATATCAATTTCAAGTGCGCCGCTTTCAAGGTCAGCGGCAATCTCCTTAAGTGAAGCTACAATTTTATCGCTTTCGCTTTTATCGATAATTCCCTGCTTACCGAGCATTGTTGCGTGAGCAACAGAGCCTCTTATATCCTGTTCGGCCATACGGCAGTCAAAGGGGATTGATGAATTGAAATCGTTGGTTTTTTTGTCAAGGGACTTTTTAAAGCGTCCTGTCCAGAGCGGCATATTTGGTTCCTCCAAATTCGAAATTCGGAATGCGGAATTCGGTATTATCCGATGCATCCGTAAATAATATAGTTAATTATCCTAAAAAATTATTGTTTTGTCAATAGATAAGTAAATCATTTTGTGTTTTGAAATTTAAGTCATCAAAAAATATGTAACCTTTTTATTGCTCCATTTGTTATAATAGTGAAAGGACCTTTCTCATACAGGTGGTGAAACAATGACAGAAAATGATTTTATATGTGCTTTAAGGCGCAACAAACAGAGACTTTTTCTTATAGCGCTGGCTTTTACAAAAAGCCAGAACGACGCAGAGGATATTATTCAGAATGTATTTCTGAAACTTTGGAAATATCCGAAAGTGTTTAAAAATGAAGAGCATATGGATAAGTGGCTGACGCTTGTCTGCGTAAATGAAAGCAAGAACTACATAAAATTGTTTTTCAGAAATCATTTAAACATAGATGATACGGATATTGTTTCGCCTCAAATATTCGACACCTCACGGCAAAGGGATTTATTCAATGCAGTTATGGATTTGCCGAAGAAAGAACGCACGGTTATACATCTTTTTTATTACGAGGATTTATCCGTAAAAGATATTGCGGGAATTTTGAAAATTAACGAATCTGCCGTAAAAACAAGACTATGCCGTGCGAGACAAAAACTTAAAGAAAGATTGGGAGATGATTGGATAAATGAATAAAAAAGAGTACAAAGAGGTATTTTCAAAAATCCAGCCTTCCGATATAGTAGAAGAAAGGATTTTGTGTATGACAAACAAAAAAATATTTATAAGCTGTAAAAGAACGCTGATTACAGCGTTAGCAGTTGTTTCTCTTATTTGTTCCTTGGGGATTTTTGCCAATGCGGCAACGGACGGAGCGGTTAGTGAAGCAATTTCGCAGGTTGCTGAAAAGGTGATTGTTTTAATTAACGGCAAGGAAACTGAGCAGGAGCTTGTGCTTGAAGAAGGCGTAAGAAAAGACGGCGAACCCTATTATAAAGGAGAGGTCTTGATTACAAATCCCGATGGCAATGCAGAAGCGGCAGTAGAATTTGAAATTGACAGCGAGGGTGCCGCTATTGGTTGGGCCGGTGAAAGTGTTGGCGACATTGAGGCTATATTATCTGATGGATTTGAACTTCATATACCGACAACGGCGGAAGCTGAATAACGGATAAGCATTTTATCAAAGCTTAGAGTCCTTTGGCATTTTGCACTCTGCATTCTGCATTAAAAAAATGGGTGTCTTGCGACACCCGTTTTTTTATTTAATATCCCAATCCTTTGAAAGCATAGCCTTTACCTTGAGGGGAAGACCGAAGAGGTTGATGAAGCCTTCTGCATCGTACTGATCGTATACGTTGTCAGCATCAAATGTTGCCATTTCTTCACTGTAAAGTGAGTAGGGTGACTTCATACCTGCACCGATGATGTTGCCCTTGTAGAGCTTGAGCTTAACTTCACCTGTAACTGTTTCCTGGGTCTTATCAACAAATGCTGCAAGAGCCTCACGGCAGGTTGTGAACCACTGACCGTAGTAAACAAGCTCTGCATACTTAACTGCAAGCTGGCTCTTGAGGTGAGCTGTGTCTCTGTCAAGGCAAAGCTGCTCGAGCATTTCGTGAGCCTTGTAGAGGATTGTTCCACCCGGTGTTTCGTAAACGCCACGGCTCTTCATACCAACAAGACGGTTTTCAACCATGTCTGAAATACCGATGCCGTTTGCGCCGCCGATTTCGTTAAGAGCCTTAACCATTGCGGGGCCGTCAAGCTTTACGCCGTCAAGTGTTGTGGGAACACCCTTTTCAAAGCCGATTGTGATGTATGTGGGAGCATCGGGTGCGCTCTCGGGAGTTACGCCCATTTCAAGAATTTCTTCGTATTTGGGCTCGTTTGCGGGATCCTCGAGGTCAAGACCCTCATGTGAAAGATGCCAGAGGTTCTTATCCTTTGAGTAGTTGGTTTCTCTTGTAATCTTAAGAGGAATGTTGTGAGCGATAGCGTATTCGATTTCCTCTTCACGGCTCTTGAATTCCCATGTTCTCCAGGGAGCGATGATTTCCATATCGGGAGCGAATGCCTTGATAGCGAGCTCAAAACGTACCTGGTCGTTACCCTTACCTGTACAGCCGTGGCAGATAGCGTCTGCGCCTTCAGCAAGTGCAATTTCTACAATTCTCTTTGCAATGATGGGACGTGCAAATGAGGTACCGAGAAGGTACATACCCTCGTAAACTGCGCCGGCCTTAAGTGTGGGGTAAATGTAATCTTCAACGAATTCCTTGTTAAGGTCTTCGATGTAAAGCTTTGAAGCGCCTGTAGCAATTGCCTTTTCCTCGAGACCGTCAAGCTCTGTGCCCTGACCTACGTCACCTGAAACTGCAATAACCTCAGCGTTGTTGTAATTTTCCTTGAGCCAGGGGATGATGATTGATGTATCAAGACCGCCTGAGTATGCAAGTACGATTTTTTTGATGTCTTTCTTATCCTTTTTAATAGCCATTTTTTCTTTGCGGCAAGGCTTTTTTTACCTTTGCCGACTCCTTTCCTGAAGGGGATAAATACCCCGTAAATTTTTCGTATGCATATGATTATACGCATTTTTATGCAAAAGTCAAGGGTTTTTATGAATATTTTCTTTAAAATATTCATTTAATTTGAATATTTTATGCTTATATTTTCATTATAGAAAAAATGCTGCCGCTGCTAAAAAAGCAACGGCAACTAAAGTAAGAGGGAGAGATGAAATCTACTTAATCCGTCAAGGTTAATAGGTTTATGCTGATGAAGCCTTTACAAACAGTTACCTCAGATTTAAAGCTTACGTTTTTCGTAATTACCTCTTGACTTGTATTAAAAAAGGCTTATTTTTTGTTCTTTTTCAGACGCTTTTTTTCTTTATTTTTATGCTTAATAGCGATTATAGTCATAGATTGGTTCCTCCTAATATTCAAATTACTGCAAAAAATATATATCAGAGGCTAAATCAACTATAACATACAACCTTGACTGTGGATCATTATACACCACACTTATCAAGATGTCAATAAAATGTAAATGAAAAATTAAAATAAATTAAAAAAGCATTTTTTTGTTGCAAATGCAACAGAAAAGAATTATATGTTGAGCTTCTGGCGTCTTTCCATCTTGCGCCAGCTAAAAAATCCGTAAAGGTCATTTACCAGAAAAACAGCAAAGCAAATTATAACAGAAAGATAGGAGATATCCTTAAATGCGGCAAGAATCCACAGTATAATAAGAACAATGTCATTCATTGCATAAATAAGTGCAAAGAAGGGACTTATTCGAAAGGTGAGATAGGCGGTGGCAAAGCTTGTTGCAACGGAAAGGGTGCTTGGAATGAGATTTGCTGTACCGAAGCGGCGCAGTATAAAGTAAAAGCATACCGTAACTGCAAGGGTAAGAAGAAGCATAAACGGAAGCTCCTTTTTGCTTATGCGCTTTACCGTAACCTCGGCACGTTTTCCCTTGTAGGGATTTTTCAGCCAGGCTACAAGAGAAAATGCAGACATCGGCAGGGTCATGCCAAGGTAGGTTACCATTTCACCGTAATAGGCAAAGCCGTAGGAGATATATCCGTAAAACAAGCCGAATATTATCATAAGCATCTGACCTATAGGGTTTCCCTTTGCGCAAAAGATGAGGGAAGTTACGCCGATAAGTGAAGCAGTGAGTGTAAGATAATTAACCCTGTCAAATATAATAAAGGAAACCGAAATTACCAAAAGGGAGCAAAGCCATAATATAAGCTCTGCTTTAGTGAAATATGACAGTAAAGATTTTATTTTTTTCATAATGTCCCCGTTAAAAAAGCATCCGCAACACATCTTCAAAGACCTAACGATGTGTGACGGATGCTTAAGTTTAAGCTTAATACATCTGCTACCCGGTGGCAGCTTATATATTATTATAGTATGCTTATTTCTGCTTTGAGTACTTGAGTCTGTAAACAACGTTCATAACTACGCTGTCAAGCTTGCTGATTGGCTTAACCTTACCGAAGAGCTCTGAAGAAATAACTGACTTACAGTTCTTTTCCATAACCATTTCAGCAGCAGAAGCCTCGTCCATGTTAGGACCGCAGCAGATAGCACCGTTGTCCTTGAGAAGAACAGCGTTTGTGCCCTTCTTGGCAATCTTCTTTGCAACCTTCTTTGCAGATTTTACTGTGTAGTTAGGATCAAATTCAGCACACTTAACAGTTACGCCAACGATCTGTGCAAAGTCATCAAGGAAGGGCTTGAGAGTCTTGCCGATTTTTGAAGCGGCAACAATAGCGTCCTCCTGTGAGTGGATGATAGCACCGATTTCGTCACGCTTCTGATAAATTGCTCTGTGAAGGTCTGCCTCTGAAGGATACTTGTCGCCTGTGATAAGCTCGTCCTTCTTACCGAAAAGACCTACGGTTGCAACCTCGTTGCCTTCCTTATCGGAAAGAATAACTGCATCGTCAATTCTGATACTGTCATAAGCGTTGAGCTTTGCTGCGGGCATTTCTGCTCTCTTTTTAAGCTCGGTAACATAATCGTAAACACCCTTGAAGGTATCTGTTGCCTTGCCTGTAAGCTCTGCATACTTATTGTAAATGAATTCAGCACAAACCTTTTCAACCTCGTTTGCTACCTTGAAGGCATCGTCATAGTCTGCACCGAGGCAAACTGCACCGTGGCTCTTCATGATAACAGCCTTTGAATCGGAACGCTTAAGAGCGCCTACAACACCCTCACGAAGCTTGCCTGTGCCGGGAAGACCGTAGGTAGCAACGGGAATATTGTCACCGATGATGTCCTTGCTGTAGCCGGTAATGCCGTTAACGTCACAGCCGATAGCTGAAACGATTGAAGCATTAGCCTGATGAGTATGAATTACAAAGTTGCAATCCTCACGAAGGATGTAGCACTGTGCATGAAGACCCTTTTCGCTTGAGGGCTTGATGTCGCCTTCATAGGAAAGGTCTGCAAGGTTAACAACAACAATGTCATCGGGAGTAAGGCTTAAGTAGTCTCTGCCTGAGGGAGTGATAACAAACTGTGTGTCACTTACACGGCAGCTTACGTTACCCCACGTACGGGCAATAAGACCTGTTGAAACAAGCTGCTTACCTGCTTCAACAACTATTTCTTTAGCTTGTAAAAGATCCATTGATTTTTACCTGCCTTTCGTTATGTTGGTTTAATATAGGGCAGGCCACTGACCTGCCCTATAAATTATGTTTTAATTATTCAACAACTGAAATGTTTGCAAATACCTTGTCGAAGCGAGCAAGTGCATCGTCAATCATAGCTTCGTCGTAAGCTGCTGATGTGTAAAGTCTTGAGCCTGCAAGAGTTACAAGACCTTCAGCCATGTAAGCAGCACCCATGTGGGTCATTTCTGCCTTACGCTTGCTTGTTTCCTTGATGATGCCGGGAATCTGCCAGGGCTTGCTCCAGTCAAGTGAGAAGTGCATTGTAGCAACAGTTTCCATATGACAAACTGAACCCTGGTTGAATGCTACGAAGGGAAGGTTGTACTTGTCGATAATCTGGTTGAGACCTGCTGTAAGTCTGTCACCCATGAGACCTGCCTTCTGGCAAGCGTTCTGCTTATCGATTTCTTCAAGAGTGTAGTAACCTGCAACACAGGAGATGGGAGTAGCAGCCATTGTACCGCCGCAGAATGCCTTCTTGATCTTCATGCCGCTTGCATCAAGACCTGCACCCATGTACTGCATGTATTCTCTCTTACCGCCGATACCGCCTGCACCGGGATATCCGCCGGCGATAACCTTACCGAAGATTGTGAGGTCGGGTTCAACGCCGTAGTAGCCCTGAGCACCTGCCATACCGATACGGAAGCCTGTAACAACCTCATCGAAGATAAGGAGTGCACCGTACTTACGGCAAAGTCTTTCAACGCCCTTGTTGAAGTCCATATCAAGGGGACGTGTACCGCTTTCGGGACCGATGGGCTCGATGAATACAGCAGCTGTACCGCCGTTGAGCTGATTTCTTCTGAGCTTCTTTTCAAGATCGTTAAGATCGTTGGGGAAGAATTCCTGTGTATCTCTCATAAGACGCATGGGAACACCGCTTGCCTGTGTGAACTTTGAGCCGGGAACACGGATACCGTAACCGAGCTGATCTGACCAACCGTGGTAAGCGCCGCCCATCTTGAGGATGTGCTTTTTCTTTGTAGCAAGTCTTGCAACACGGCAAGCTACCATACAAGCCTCTGTACCTGAACCGAGCATACGGAACATGTCAACAGTGGGAACTGAATCAGAAATCTTCTTAGCAAGCTTGTATTCAAACTCGTGGAAAAGACCTGTTGAAGGACCGCAGGTGTTAAGAAGGTCGATAACCTGATCACGAACGATCTTGGGGTTTGAGCCGAGAACTGTGGGACCGCCTGCCTGGAGGAAGTCGTAGTACTCGTTACCGTCAATATCGTAAAGCTTTGCGCCTTCAGCCTTTGTGAAAACAAGGGGGAACGGATAGTTGAAAGCAAGGTTGTGCTGAACGCCGCCGGGGATGATCTGCTTTGCTTCATCGATCATAGCCTTTGACTTCTGGCACTTTGCTTCAAAGTATTCTTCTTCATACTTCTTAAGTACGTCAGGGTTGATTGAGTGCATGGGCTGCTTGATAAGGTAGTCGAGCTTTTTGGTAACAGCCGCAGCATCGGGATACTGTGAAATTGCGAATCTTGTGTCCATATTTACATCTCCTGAAAAAATTATTTTTTGGTGAGTTGCCACTCACCGATATTTCCCTATAATTATACAATATGTATGTAATAAATGTCAACTGTTAACGGCAGAGAAAATTTTTAAACTTTTTTAGACATTATATATAAAGAGTGTTGAATATAATCTCCGAAAGCGTAGTAATAGCCTGAAATTCAAGAAGACTCTTGCTATAAACGTATATTTGTGGTAGTATTATAGCAGTAATTTTATGAAGGTGAGCATATAAAATGAGTAAGCTTTTTGATGTTTATATAAAATCCTATTGCTTGACAAAAGAAAATGCTGCCGAATTTTTTGACTGTATAGGTGACCTTTATTTTACTGATGAGGTGCAGGGTCTTAAAAAATTTCCGCAGCACAGCACCGTTGACAGGCTTGACCATATAACAAGCGTTTCTTATATGAGCTATGTTTACGCAAAAAAGCACAATATTGATTTCAGGAGAACGGCACGTGCAGCAATTCTGCATGACCTTTATTACTATGATTGGCATGATAAGGCTCGCTGGCACCGTCCGCACGGCTACAAGCATCCACGCTTTGCCGTTGAAAATGCCAGGAAGCTCTATCCGGGAATCAGTAGCTTTGAAGAAAATATTATCCTCAGGCATATGTGGCCGCTTACTGTAATTCCGCCTGCAACAAGGGCGGGATTTATAGTTACCCTTGCAGATAAATACTGTGCGGCAAGGGAGCTTTTAAGGGCAGACTACAAACGTTTTGCAAAACAGTTTGATGAAAAAATCAAAATTTTCAAGGAGAATGAAAAATGCTGACAAGCCTTTTAAACTATGTGCTGATGTTTTTTATTTTCAGCGCCATAGGCTGGACTATTGAATCTATTTATTGTTCTATCGGTAACAAAAAGCTTATAAACCGAGGCTTCTTATATGGACCCGTATGCCCTATATACGGCACCGGCGCACTTGTTTTTGAGGTGCTTGTAGCACCGTTAAGTCAGCCTGTTGAAAAGCGTTGGCTTATTGTTGTTATAGTGGGTATGATTCTTGCCGATACAGTAGAATATCTTACAAGCTATATTATGGAAAAGCTTTTTAACGCCCGTTGGTGGGATTATTCGGAAAACTTTCTTAATCTTCACGGCAGAATATGCTTCAAGCATACCTGCTATTGGGGCTTGTTCAGCTTTATTTTTGTGTACGCGGTAAGCCCGGCATATAAATATGTTATAGGCTTTGTTCCTCAGAATGTAAGAAACATTGCTGTAGGTATAATTCTTGCCGTATTTTTTGTTGACCTTGTATTTACGGTAAAGGCAACAATGGATATACACAAGCTTATGAAAAAAATCGATTCCTTAAGGCTTTCTCTTAACGAATACGGCTATGTTATCAGGCTGGCTGCCGAAAGCATAAAGGACGCTACGGAAAACACCTATGCTGATAAGAAAACAGAGCTTATCGGTCAGTTTAAGGATATAAAGGAAAGCATTGATGCCCTTAATGAAAAAAATTCAAGGCTTTATTCGGGTATTACCAAGCGTCTTTATTCCTCTTTTGCAAATCTGAAGGGCACGGTTGAAAGAAAGATAAACGATATCGAGAGCCTTGCTGAAGAAATTAAATCAAAATTTACTGATTAAAACCGTGCAACTTTTTCTGATTCTTGCAATTACTGTCCTTATATGAGTACAGTAGACTGAAGTCTTATTGACAATCCTTTTGTCTTTTTCTAAAATTAAAAGTGTGGACCGCAAACCGCACAAAAACGATTTTTATATTTTCCGGCAACAGTAGTTTTGTCCGTTACAGGGCGGCGGAATTTACTGTTAATGCCGGAGAATTATTTTTTTACGAAAGGATGATTTATATAGCAAGCTTTATTGCAAGAACAATTGCACCCGCCCTGACAGATAAGGATTTTATTCACTATTCATCAGACGGGAATAATTTCTGCATTGTAATTGATGAAAAAACAGGCTCCTGTCTTCCTAACTGTGTAGGCTATTGCCACGGAAGATGGCTTGAAATTTTAAAGGAAGCAACACAGCTTTCGCGCGGTAACGCCGAGGACTGGTACGCAAATACTGCTGACGGCTACGAGAGAGGCAGTAAGCCGAAGGTCGGTGCCGTAATATGCTGGCGTAAGGGAAGGCTGTGGAATGAAGGTGACGGCGCAGGTCATGTTGCCGTTGTTGAAAAGGTAAAGACAAACGGAGATATTGTAACAAGTGAAAGTGCCTACGGAGGTGAACGCTGGAGAAGCCGCACTTATACGAAAAAGTCGGGCTACTACCTTGCACCGGGCTATGAATTTCAGGGCTTTATTTATATACCTGTTACCTTTAAGGTTGAAAAGAAGTCCTATAAGACAGGCTCCTACAGGGTTACCTCACCCACACTTACAGTGCGCAAGGGTGCAGGTAAGCGTTATAAAAAGAAAAAGTGGAAGGAGCTTACCGAGAATGCCCGTAAGCAGATAAAGGCGCTTAACGGTATCGAGTGCGACGGTTATGTAAAGGGCGTTGAGCTTGATGTTACAAGGGTAAAGGGCATATGGGGCAAAACCGCATCAGGATGGGTAAGCCTTAATCATTGTGAAAGGATGGCATAAGAAGAAAAATGAATGACGTTGTAATTGTAGCCATCATAAGCCTTATCGGCACCCTCGGCGGTACCTTTGGCGGTATCCTCACCTCAAGCAAGCTGACAAATTACCGTATAGAGCAGCTTGAAAAAAAGGTGCAGGAGCACAATGATGTAGTTAAAAGAACCTATAAGCTCGAAGAGGAGCGAAAGGTTGAAGAAGAAAAAATCAAGGTTATAAATCACAGAATAGAGGACCTTGAAAAATATCACAGATAAAGGAGGATATATATGAACAGTATTGATTATACAGATATTATTCAGGCGTTTATTGCTTTACTTGCAACGCTTATTACAACATTTTTAATTCCTTATATCAAAAAGAAGCTTTCGGCAGAAAAGCTTGAGGAGCTTAAAAAGTGGGTAGCTATTGCCGTTAATGCCGCCGAACAGCTTTACGGCAGCAAAACGAGTCAGCAGAAGAAGGAATACGTGCTTTCATTTTTGCTTGATAAGGGCATTGTGTTTGACGCGGCGGAGGTTGCAACGATGATTGAAGCCGAGGTTTATAAGCTGACACACAGCTGAAAAACTGCTTCCATTCTGTAGCAGGTTGTGTTATACTGACCTTATAAGCTACAGAAAGAGGTAATTGCCGTGAACAAAAATCCAACCTTGCTTGATAAAAGACTCAGGGCTTTTTCTATGGGAGACGTCACTCTTTTATCTGATTATGAGAAAAACGCCTTCAGCCTTGAAATAAAGTATCTTAAGAGCCTTGAGCCCGACAGGCTTCTTCGAGGCTTTTGTGACATCGGGGGAGTGAAAAGCACAGCAGAGCTTTACGGCGGCTGGGAAAATTCAAATATTCAGGGTCATACCATGGGGCATTATCTTACTGCTCTTTCACAGGCCTATGCCACCTGCGGCGACGTTAAACTTAAGGAAACAGCTGACTATGTTGTTTCCGTGCTTGCAGAATGTCAGAGGGAAAACGGTTACCTTGCCGCCATACCCGAGGAGCATTATAAAAAGCTTGAAAAGGGCGAGCCTGAGGGCACGTGGGTGCCATGGTACACGATGCATAAAATTTTGTCGGGTCTTATTGCTGCTTATCAGTTAACAGGTAATAAGCAGGCTCTTGAGGTTGCTTCAGGGTTTGGCGACTGGGTTTACGGGAGAACAATACTGTGGTCTTTCAAGACTCAGGAAACCGTGCTTAATATTGAGTACGGCGGAATGAATGACTGTCTTTATGAGCTTTACAGCATCACAAAAAGCGATAAGCATCTTTATGCGGCTGAATGCTTTGACGAAATACCTCTTTTTGACGCATTTTACAAGGGTGAGGATATACTTGACGGCAAGCACGCAAACACAACTATTCCAAAATTTCTCGGTGCGCTGAACCGTTACCTAGTACTCGGTGAGGGTGAAGAGTTTTATCTCATTGCGGCAATGAATTTCTGGGATACGGTAGTAGATAATCACAGCTACATAACGGGCGGTAACAGTGAGTGGGAGCATTTCGGTGTATCGCGTGTGCTTGATGCGGAGCGTACCGAATGTAACTGTGAAACCTGCAATACATATAATATGCTCAAGCTTACCCGTAAGCTGTTTATGCTCACAGGTGACAGAAAATACCGTGACTTTTATGAGCGTACTTTTATAAATGCAATTTTGTCCTCACAGAATCCCGAAACGGGTATGACTACCTATTTTCAGCCTATGGCAACGGGATATTTTAAGGTTTACAGCTCTCCCTATGACCATTTCTGGTGCTGTACAGGCTCGGGCATGGAGAATTTTTCAAAGCTCGGTGACAGTATTTATTTTTATGAGGGTAACAGCATTTACGTTAACCGTTACACCTGGTCAAGGCTTGAATGGAAGGAAAAGGGGCTTACTTTTACACAGAAGGCAGAGCTTCCTCAGATTACCTTTACTGTAAGCGGCGAGGGTGAAGCAGAGTTAGTGCTTCCCGTGCCCTGCTGGTGCAAGGGCAAGCCCGAGCTTAAGCTCAACGGTAATGCAGTTGAATTTAATGTAAAGGATGGCTTTATCCGTATTTGCCGAAGCTGGCATAATGGAGATAAAATAGAGCTTACATTGCCTGCCACTATTGAAGCACACCGTCTGCCTGATAACAAAAATGCAGTCTGCTTTACTTACGGTCCCTACGCGTTGAGTGCAGACCTTGGCAAAAGAGAAATGAACACCTCAACAACAGGCGTTAATGTAACCGTGCCCCTTGCCGATGAAAAAGAAAACGGAAAAATAAAGGTGAACGGAGACATTGAGGAATGGCTTTCACACCTTGAGAAAAATTTTGAGCCTGCAGGTGAGGAATATTCCTTTAAGCTGAAAAATGCTGACAGAGAATTGATTTTTGCACCTCATTATAAAAAATACAGCTCACGCTACGGAATTTATTTTGTGGTGGAGTAAAAATATGCCGCCTTACTTTTTCGGTAAGGCGGTTGTTTATGTTTTTATAAGATTTTTAATAACTCCCCATGCATCAACAAGCCTGTCCACACTCCAACCGGCATTAGCAGGTGAGGTTGATGGTAAACAAACAGCTTCTCTGCCGATGGTATCACGGATGTATTTGTTGTAATACTTTTCGGCGGTTTTGCCGTTGACGAAAATCTGCTTGATGTCAGCGTTTTCAAGTGTCTCTGTAAGGTCATTTGCGACCACATTTTTAATCGAACTGTCGGAGCTGCCTGTAATATCGCAAGAGGCAATCACATCCCACAGGGCGATATGATTTGAGTGCAGAAAATCACTTTTCTCCTCAATAGTTGCAGGTGTAACAGTACCCATAACGGCAGAAATAACCTTCCAGAATCTGTTCTGCGGATGGCCGTAGAAAAACATCTGCTCACGGGATTTTACCGACGGAAAGCTGCCGAGTATAAGCACTTTTGAGTTTTTGTCGTATAAGGGTGGGAATGGGTGTTGTGGCATGTTATATCTCCTTTTACTCGACTGTTACGATATGTTCTATCTCGTTAGATTCTTTGCTCAAATATTCTTTAAGAAATGTAGGATATACCATATGGTTATCAAGTTCATCAATAGGAATCCAAACCATACCCTCTTTTATATTATCTTGAGTAAAACTATTGCTGTTTAACTCTTGCGTTCCTCGTGGCTTCATAAGGAAATAAAAGGCTATTTCGTGGCAATTGAAATCTTTAAAGGTTTCCGAGCCGGTAAAAAAGTTTTCGTGAATAACAGCTAATCGGTCAATTTCATAGAGTATGCCCGTTTCTTCAAAAACTTCACGGACAACAGCATTCTCTGCTTTTTCACCCATTTGTACACCGCCACCGACAGAGTAGTAATAATCAACCTTATCATTAGTTGCAAGCAATACACAATCGTTTTCAACAATAATTGCAGCCGCACGGTATCTGAACCAATTGTTTTCTTTTGTAAATCCGCAATCAAACATGTTTTATTTCTCACTTTCAAACAAATTTTCAAGATAAGGAAAAACTGTCAGCGGTATAAATTCACCATTCGCTTCCATAGTAAGGATTTCTTCACTTGTTGCCCATTTTGCATCGCAGGTTTCACCCTCTTGCAGAACAACAGAGTTTATGTCAATATCCTGATTGAATACCCACACATCAAGAAAATCGGGAAACGTTCTGTGCTGACGGACAGAAGATGTAAAAAGATGTCCGTTTTCAGCTTTAAGCTCAATACCGAGCTCTTCCTTTGCTTCACGGATAGCGGCAGTAAGGCTTTCTTCACCTGAAACAGCAGAGCCGCCACAACATTCCCAAAGATTACCGTAATGTTTATTAGGCGAGCGTTTTGAAATAAGCCACTTACCGTCAGAGTTCTTAATCCAAACATTTACTACAATGTGATATTCATCCTGCGACATAGGCTTTCCTCGCTCAACAGTTTTGCCTGTCTTGTTGCGGTTAATGTCATAAATATCCCAAAGTTCTGTTTTATGCAGTTCTTTTCTCATATAACTCGGCTCATACTCAACATATCCGTGTTTGGGATAAAACTGCCAAGACTCATAAAAATGCTCTTTATCACCGAGATGAACAATAGCCGCCTTTTTGCCGATAGATTTCAGATGCTCTTCAACTGTGTTCAGGAGAGCTGTACCGATGCCGTGATGCTTAAGATTGTACTTTACAAATAGTCTGTGAAGCACAACATCACCACTGTTCGCAATAGAATTGTAACCTACACTGCCTATAACTCTGTCATTATCATCAAGGGCAATCCAGAACATATCTCCTTTATCAAAATAGTTCTTTTGAATATCGAGTAAGTCCTCATTAAGCCCCGGCACTCTGCCGAGGGCGTTCTTTGCTTCAAGAATCATAAATATGAGGTCATCACGGTATTTAGATTCGAATTTGATTAGTTTCATATCATTTCACCTCGATAGCAATAAACGGAACCGTCATTTCTTCTTTAACAAGGCCTGCGTGTCCGCCAATAGGTTCAAAATCTGAACGTTCATAATTAAGTATCACATTGCTTGTAGCAATGGCTAAATAATCACCTATAAAATCTTTGGTTTTTAGATGCGCAGTGCCATAACCCAAAAGATTTTCTGCAAAAACCTCTTCTTTTGTCATAAGTCTGAATGAATCACCGAACACCTTGTTGAATTCCTCTTTAAATGCTTCGGCTTTTCCGTCTTTAATGAAAAGACTCAATGCTCTCGGCTCAACAGAAGGTGGTATTTTAAGCATATCCTTAAGTACGGGATAATCCTCTAAATATTCATTTACACAATCAATTTGTCCGTGGTCAGCCGTAATAATAACAAGAGTGTTTTTCAGCTTTTTACATAGCTTTTCAACCTCTCTGTTTATCATCTCAACTTCGTTCTTTGCTTCTGTACTGTGTACACCGTGTATGTGCATTATATTATCGGGTTGATGCCAATAAGTGTATATGTACTTCTGCTTTCTTCTTTTTGACAGTCTATAAACTGTTTTACAAATGTGATGGACACTTTTTGAACGGTATTTTGAAAAAGCAGATACGCAATAAGCCGTCTTTCTGCCCCTGGCTTCTTCTATTCTTTGGAAAATTCTTTTATACGGTATGAATTTAAACGCAACATTATATTCTGCAGCAGGCTCGCCATTCCGTTGTAAAGCATTTTTAAAAACAGTAACATTTTCTCCTATCTCATCAAAATGTAAGTCCCAACCAATCCAACCGGTTTCAATAGGAGAATAACCACTCTCGATTGCAGTAAGTGCTGCAACGGTCGTTGACGGATATACAGATGATATATCCGTTAAATGATGCTGTCGGAGAAAAGCATCTTTTGCAAGATGTTCCTCAAGCACAGAGCTACCCATACCGTCAAAGAGCATCACTATTACATTTTTATAGTTTTTACTTAACAGTTCATCAAGCTCAGGTAAGCTCTTATGCTCACAATCAGCAACACCGAAATACTTCAGCACTGATGAAGCAATTGACAGTATGCTTCTGTCATAATCGGGATATTTAATCATTGCACATCCTCCTATAAAAAATTAAGGCACCTCCGAAAATATACGGAGATGCCTGTAAGGTCTGAAAGATATATTACATCAATCGCAAACGGACAAAACGGCTCTCCAATTCATAGAATTACGATTCATCATCATTTTGTCCACCTGCCTTTCAGTAATTTTTTTCAGTATAGCACCGACAGTGTGAAAAGTCAATGCTCAGCCAAGAAACTCAACAACAGCGTCAAGCTCTTTTTCGTCAAAGCCCTTGATGCCGTTTTCAAGAAGCTTCAGCATTTCTTCGCCTTTTTCGTCGCCGCTTTCCTTGATTTTGCCCTTCATCATTTTAAGCATCATGCCCATCATCATTTTATACATGCCTGTGAGCTTGCTTATGTCAAAATCACCTGTAAGGAAGAAGTAGGGCTCGGTTACAGCGTTCTTTTCCTTGGTTTCCTGCGTATACTTTTCGCCCTTCATCATACCTACACCGCAGATTGCCTTGATGCAGGTGAACTTTTCACGGACTTCCTTAAGCCCCTGAATTGCCCCTGCCATAATCCAGGAGATAAAAATAATTTCCTCATCGGCACTGACGGATGCCATTTTTTTGATGTCAACACAGGGGAGGCCTGTTTTTTCGCTTAAAAGCTCTGCGTATTTTTTTGCCGAGCCTGCATTTGAGCAATAGATGATTGTTGCCATTTTTTTATATCCTTCCTTTTATGCTACGGGTAAGTTGAAGCAATGCATCTGAAGTGCTGAAAGCATACGAAGAGGCTCTGCTGCCTTGAATTCGGTGCCCTCGGCAAAAAGCTTCTGCTGAAGCATAATTGCCGCAAGAAGTGCAGGCTCTGCCTGTGAAACGTGACACTTGATGCTTTCCATCTTAAGCTCTTCAAATTCGGTAATATCAATAAGTGTGTTGGGCTTGTCGGTGTAATAGAAGCCGACGCCCTTTACACGGTGGGTATCCTCACGGAATTTGCCGTTATCAAAGTCGGGATAGAAGTTGCACAGCGCATCCATTGCGGCATACTTTACAGCGTTGCCTACCTTGATGTGGTCACTGTGACATTCTGTTGCAAGATTGGGGTCAGCGGTAATAACATAGTCGGGCTTAATTCTTCTTATAACCTCAACTATCTTAAGAGAAATCTCTCTTTCGGAAGCGTCTGTCTTATCGGCAAAGCCGAGGAAGCCTGCGTTGAGTAAGCCGAGCTTCTTCTGTGCGTTGAGAACCTCCTTCTGACGGATGGTCTGCACATCGTTTTCTCTTCCGATGTAGTCGGGCTCTGCATAGCGGTCGTCGGTTACGGTAAGCTCGTAGCATTCAACACCGAGAGAGCGAAGATATGCAATTGTGCCGCCTGCGCCGATCTGATTATCATCGGGATGAGGCTGAACAAAAAGCACCTTTTTTGCCTTTGTGATATCGGGGGGCGCACAGATAGCGTCTGCTGCTGCAGTTGCGGCGGTGAGAACGCTTTGTGTAAGCTGATATTTTATGCTGCCGTTACGCTTGCGCAGAATATTTTTAATCTTTTTCATATTTTCACCTTCCTGATTTTTCTCAATAAGCTTATTGTATATCAAATTGCGCTTTGAGTCAACTCATAGTCACAAAAAACAGTTTCAACTTTTTTGCTGCAGCACTCGGGAGAATATACCCAACGGTCAATAAAGGAGGAGTCGTTGTAATACTCGGTAGGCTCGTTGGGATAAACGGCATCAAAGGAATCTACGATAATAAGCTTTATTTTCATTCTTTCGGGAATAAGATTTTTGATGTAAACGCTTGCGTGCTGACCGGGAGTTACACCGGGCACATATTCGGCAAGTCCTGCAAGGTTCGGCTTGAGCTCAACAAAAATTCCGTAGCGCTCAACAGAGCGTACAATTCCGGGTACAGTTTCGCCTGCCTTGAAAAGGGCGGCGTTTTCCTCCCAGGTACCGAGAAGCTCCTTATAGGAAAGGGTTATCCTGCCGTTTTCATCTATGCTTTTTACAATTGCGCGTATTTTTTCGCCGGGGTAAAATCTTGCCGAGGGATGAGGAATACGGGAAACGGAGATGCTGTCAATGGGCATAAGGGCAGAGATGCCTGCACCTATATCGGCAAAAACGCCGAAGGATTCCATATGAGTAACAACGGCATCAATAACCTGGCCGGGGACAAGCTTTGATATATATTCACGCATACAGTCAAGCTGTACGGCACGGCGGCTGAGCACGGCAATAACCTCGCCGCTTTCATCGGTGGAAAAGTCAATGATTTTGCACATTACAGGCTTGTTTACACGTGAGATTATTGCAATATCCCTTACAGAGCCGTCGTCTATACCTATTGCACCCTCAGAGCGTGGGATGATGCCCTTCATAACGCCGAGGTCAACGTGCAGATTATGGTCCTTGTCGCATACTGTGGCACGGGATTCAATAACCCTGCCGCTGTAGAAGGCCTCCTTTATAGCTGCCCTTGAGGAGAGTGCGTTTTTGTTTTCCTGTGTGCCGATGAGATGATTTTCAGGATAGTACTTTTTCATTTTAAAAACCCTTTCTGTCTTGAGTTTGCCGTGTCGGAGCTTTTAAATCCGACTTCCGTCAACTTCATGTTTTTTTAATTTATATGCTTATTTTTTATTTATTATCATTGATATTGTCTGCGGTTGTGTGATATACTATATTATTATAAAATTAAAGGAGACTTCGTTATGGATATCAGAGTCGGAGACGTGCTTACCATGAAAAAAGCTCACCCGTGCGGAAACAAGGATTTTCTTGTTACCCGTTCAGGTATGGATTTCAAGCTTCAGTGTAAAAAGTGCGGTCACGAGATAATGATTGCCCGTTCAAAGGCGGAAAAGAACATCAGAAAAGTTATCCGTGACGGAGAAGAGGTGTAAGTCAGCACCCTTGGCCCTCGGCCTTCGGCCCTTCAAATATATCTTTGTCTTAAAAGGAGAAGGTTATGCTCAATAAACTCAAAGAAGTTGAAAACCGTTTTGAAGAAATAAACGCTCAGCTTTATGATTCTTCCGTTGTCTGTGATACGGAAAAATACAGTGCTCTTATGAAGGAGTATAAAAACCTCACCCCCATTGTTGAAAAATACCGTGAATACAAGTCAGCTGAGGCCGCCTTCAGTGAAGCCAAGGAGCTTTTATACGAAAGCGGACTTGATAAGGAATTCCGTGAAATAGTTCAGCTTGAGTACGATGAAGGAAAAATCCGTACCGAGGCACTTTTAGAGGAGCTTAAAATTCTCCTTCTTCCCAAGGACCCCAACGACAGCAAGAACGTTATCGTTGAAATCCGCGGCGGTGCAGGCGGTGAGGAGTCTGCCCTTTTTGCAGGCGTGCTTTTCAGAATGTACAGCATGTATGCCGAAAAGAAGCGCTGGAAGACAGAAATTCTTTCCTCTAATCCTACGGAGCTCGGCGGCTTCAAGGAGGTTTCCTTTATGATAAGCGGTGAGGGTGCATACTCTCGCTTCAAGTATGAAAGCGGCGTTCACCGTGTTCAGCGTGTGCCCGAAACGGAAACGCAGGGACGTATCCATACCTCAACGGCTACCGTTGCCGTGCTTCCCGAGGCAGAAGAGGTTGATATTGAAATCAACCCTGCCGATTTACAGATTGATACCTACCGTTCAGGCGGTGCAGGCGGTCAGCACGTTAACAAAACCGAATCAGCAATAAGAATCACCCACCTGCCTACAGGCACCGTTGTTGAGTGTCAGGACGAAAGAAGTCAGCACAAGAACAAGGATAAGGCAATGAAGATTCTGCGCTCAAGAATACTTGAGGCTGAAAGAGAAAAGCAGAACTCCTCAATAGCGGCCGAAAGAAGTGCACAGGTTGGTACAGGTGACAGAAGTGAAAGAATCCGTACCTACAACTATCCTCAGGGCAGACTTTCCGACCACAGAATAGGCCTTACCCTTTACAAGCTCGAACAAATTGTTTCAGGTGACCTTGATGAGGTAATCGACAGCCTTATCACCTTCTTCACCGCAGAAAAGCTGAAAAATCAGAACATATAAAAGAGATAACTTATGAAAACTGAAATTTTTAAAATCAACTCTCCCGATGATGAAAAAATAAAGCTCGTCGGACAGATACTCCGTGAGGGCGGACTTGCCGCAATTCCTACGGAAACGGTTTACGGTCTTGCAGGTAAT
>JBGVGP010000228.1:0-8081 GCA_045121735.1 Acutalibacteraceae bacterium | reverse complement strand
CTGCCGACTTTACCGAGCTTCTTACATTCCTACTTTTGGATTCGGTTTGCAAGTCGGAGTATTATCGTTGATGTTTCAAGGCGTTACCCTATCATTCCATCAATCACTTACACAGTTCTCCAAGTAACTTTCCTTACTTTTCGCAACAGGCGGGCTCTAGCCTCTTTTGTACCAATTGTTACTAAGTTCGTACTTATTATTTGTGTCTAACCTTTTCAGTTAGAAACGTGTCGCACCGGCGTCATAGTCACCGTAAACGGCAATTTTTTCGTCAGATTCAATTGCTCTGTTGATTCGTTCAACTGCCTTATCCATATCCTTAAGGGTAAAGGGATCTGAAAGAATAAGGTCGCAGGAGAAAAAGGCTTCTATATCCTCTTTTTCGGTCATGCCTCTTGAAACGAGCAAAAGAGCAGCGAAAGGATCAATATTATATTCGTCTGCTATTTCACAGGCAAGAGCCTTGTCTATTTCGCTTACTACCCATTTTCTGCGGCTCATTTTATCAATCCTTTCTTTTTCAAAATTTTATAATATATAATTATATCAGTTTGTTTACCTGTTTTCAATATTTTCACTGCAATGTCTGCTTATCTCTTTTATAAAAATTATACCGTATTTACTGAGCTTTTGCTGACTTACACCGGGGATTTTTGAAAACTCCTCAAGGTTTTTCGGCTTAAGCCTTGCAAGGGTCAGAAGCGTTGCATCGGTGAAGATTATAAAATCAGGAACGCTCGCCTTTTTGCTAAGGTCACTTCTGAGCTTGCAAAGGCTTGCGTAAAGCTGAACGTCCGGTCTTGCGCCCTTTCGTACGGCACGCCTTGACTGCTCACGCCTTAAGTGCTTGTTACCGGTAAGCACATCGGCACATTTTTCCGTAAGGGAAAGCGCGCCCTTTTCACCTGTAGTAATAAATCCTCTTTCAAGAAAATAATCAATGTGGTTATCTATAACGCTTTCTGCATTATCGCTCATTATACCGAAAACAGAAAGCTTATCATGGCCCGAAGAGGTTATGTAATCATCTGCTTTGCCTTTAAGCACATCACGGACCACGTAACGGTTTTCACTGTCCTTAAGGCGTCTTATGCAGGAAAAGATTTTCTGTGCCTCTAAGGTGACGTCCTCACTGCTTTTAAGACCGATACACACCGAGCAATTACCGCAGCTTTCACTTTTTTCACCGAAATAGGCAAGCATTGTTTTTCTAAGACAGATTTCAGCCTGACTGTAAGCGAGCATATCTGAAAGCTTACGGCTTCTCAGCTGCTTAAGCCTGCTCTTTTCCTCATCGGTAAGCTCCGTGTTATCCTCGGGGTTATTGATAAAGTACTTCTGTATTCTTACATCCTCACCGCCGAAAAACAGTATACAATCGGCGTTTTTGCCGTCACGGCCTGCTCTGCCCGCCTCCTGATAATAGCTTTCAAGGTCACCGGGCATATTGTAATGAATAACAAAGCCTACGTTTGATTTATCAATGCCCATGCCGAAGGCGTTGGTAGCAATTATAATCTCTTTTTTATCAAAGGAGAAAAGCTCCTGATTTTTTCTTCTTTCCTCGGGCGGCATGCCTGCGTGGTATTTTGTAACGGAATATTTATCCCTTAGCAGACAGCTGTAAAGCTCATCGACACATTTACGTGAGCAGCAGTAAACTATGCCGCTTTTACCCGTATAAAGGTCAAGGTATCTTTTAAGGGCAACAAGCTTATCCTTTGGCCTAACGGCTTCAAAGTAAAGATTTTTTCTGTCAAAGCTTGTAACAAGCACCTCGGGATTTTCAAGTCCTATAAGCCTTTCAATATCCGCTCTTACCCTTGGTGTTGCCGTTGCGGTATAGGCGCTGACAACAGGTCTTTCGGGAAGCGCATTTATAAAGTCCTTTATTTTAAGGTAGCTCGGACGGAAATCCTGTCCCCACTGTGAAACACAGTGTGCCTCATCTACTGCAACAAGGCTTATGCTGATTTTAGTGCACAGCGAAACAAATAAGGGTGTATCAAGCCTTTCGGGAGCAACATAAACAAGCTTAACCCTGCCGTTTATTATATCGTTTGCGGCTTCATTCATTGCCCTTGAGGTCATTGAGCCGTTAAGAAAGGCAGAGGGAATGCCACACTCCTTAAGGGCGTTGACCTGGTCCTGCATAAGAGAAATAAGGGGTGAAATCACAATAGTTACACCCTTAAGAAGCATTGCAGGCACCTGATAGCAAAGGGATTTACCTGCACCCGTCGGCATTACACCGAAGGCATCCCTGCCCGAAAGCACCGCATCAATAAGAAGCTGCTGACCGTCACGGAATTCGCTGTAGCCGAAATATTTTTTTAAAACCTCAAGCTTATCCAAGCCTACACCTCATCAGGTAAAAAATCTTTTTGACAAATATCTTCTCATAGTGTTGCTGTTGTAGCAATAAACGAGAAAACCGATTATGCAAAGACACGAAATGAAAACAATAACACCGATTATGCCTGCAATTTTCACTGAAAGACCTGCAGAAATAACAAGTCCGCTTACAAGAGAAAATATTGCAAAATCAATAAATAGGTGAAGTGCCTTGAGGATAGCGTGTCTTTTTTTGCCTATTGCCCAAAGCATATAAACAAGCATCTGCACGCTGGCGGTAAGTACAACGGGAAGCACTACAGTAAGAAACCAGTTGTTTGTCCTTTCACCCATAATGTAAAAGAAAAAGAAATAAAAAAGAACAATTACTGTATCAAAGGCCCACATAAGGTAGGGCTTTTTCTTTTTGGTGAAGAAGGGAAAGATAAATACTGTCCACACAAGGGCACTTGTTGCAAAAATATAAAGCGACCAGAAGGTTTCCTTGAAAAGTGTTGCATTGAACACAAGGCAAACAATGTTAGGAATAAGCAGCACTATGCTTAAAACATAGGCATTGAAGCGCTTTGAAGCACCTTCGGGTATATGCATTTCCTTTGCAAAGGGTGTTTCGGGCTTGCTTTTGCCCGCATCGTTCGGATTTAAAACAGCGGTGTTACAAAGGGCGCATTTTTCTGCGCTTTCATGAAGCTCAACTCCGCAATTAACACAGTATGACATAAACTTCTCCTTATTCTCTGTTACTTTCGATTTTAACGTGTACACCCATTTTTACAAGACGGGTGAAAAATTCTCTTTCAAGGTCGCTTTCCATATAGCAGTTTGAAAAAGAGAACATCAGCTTATCCTTGAAGGTAATGGTTGCACAGCGTGTTCCGTTTACCATTCCCGCACCTGTGAAGAAAAGCAGCTTTTCTATATGCTCTGTTACCTCATCGGGGAATTTAATGAGGCCGAGACTTGAAACAAGCGTGCTTGTTGTCTGCTCGGCAGTAATTGCAAAGCTTATGCCCACACCCAGATTTTTAACAGCAAGAGGAAGATATTTTAAAACAGGATGACGCTCAAGCTTAAGATTTTCTGTCATAAGAGCGTTGATAAGCTTTTTATCGTTGGCAAGCTTAAGCTGAAGGCTGACGCTGCGCAGTATTTCCTCAAAGGTGTATTCGCCAAGCTTCGGGTCAATTACAACCCTAAGGCAAAGCACAAAGTTACGAAGAGACTGTGACGGGAACGCCTTACGAAGGTTAACAGGTATCTGTGCGCTGATTTCCTTTTGTGCTTTACCCTCACTGAGCTGCTTTCTGTAAAGCACGTCTATAACAAGGGCGGCAAGAAGCTCCGTAACGGTTACACCGTAGGACTTTGAAATTTTATGAATCTGCTCAAAGGGCATTTCTGCAATTGTATAGTTTGCCCTGTGCATAGGCATTTTTGTACCCTTATAATGGTAAACCCATTTATCGGGACGCTTGAATTTTGCCTTTGAGTCAGCATATTTGTTATAGGAATCCTCAAGCTCCTCTACTCTGGGGGCTTCGCTTGTATCAAGCACAAAGGTGTTATAGGCAACCTCTTTACCCGAAAGACGCAGATATTCACCGAGAAGTGTACCGAGGAATACCACTGCACCGTAGCCGTCACAAAGAGCGTGATAAACATCTATACTTATTCTTCTGCCCCTGTAGTAAAGACGGAAGAGAAAGCCGTTATTTTCCTTGAAATTTATACGGTAGCAGATATTATTGATATCGGGCATAATAGGTGCTTCGTTGGGATTTTTTTCAAAATAAAACCAAAAGGCGCCCTTTCTTATACGCACATTGAAGCTTGGTATTCTTTTAAGTGTATTATCAAGAGCCTTACGGAGAATTTCGGGGTCAACCTCTTCTTTAAGCTCTGCACCTACACGGAATACGCTTGACCATGCACGTGTATTCTGACTGGGGAAAATCTTGGCTGCATTGTCAAGACGGAACCAATCAAATGTATTCTTTCTCATTTTTATTTATCCTTATCAGTAATGATATTTTCCGAGTGCAACCTTTTTAAGATGCTCTCCGTAGGAGGATTTACCGTATTTTTCGGCGGCCTCAAGAAGCTTTTCTTTATTTATCCAGCCGTTTATGAAGGCAATTTCCTCGGGCGCGGAAATTTTTACCGACTGTCTTTTTTCTACCATTCTTACAAAATCAGATGCATCGTTAAGGCTGTCAACTGTACCTGTGTCAAGCCATGCAAAGCCTCTGCCCAGAAGCTCAACGGAAAGGCTTTCCTGCTTAAGATATTTTACATTAAGGTCGGTGATTTCATACTCACCTCTTGCACTTTTTTCTATGCCTTTTGCAAATTCACAAACTCTGTTATCGTAAAAGTAAAGACCTGTAACACAGTAGTTTGACTTGGGATTTTGTGGCTTTTCCTCGATAGAAATTGCCTTACCGTTTTCATCAAACTCAACAACACCGAAGCGCTCGGGGTCATCCACATAATAGCCGAAAACCGTTGCTATTCCTTTTTCTGCCTTTTGCTTTGCATTTAAAAGAAGCTTACGCAAGCCGTTGCCGTAAAAGATATTGTCACCGAGCACCATAGCACAGCAATCGTCACCGATAAACTCCTCACCGATGTGAAATGCCTGTGCAAGTCCGTCGGGAGAGGGCTGTTCAGCGTAGGAAAGGTTTACGCCTATGCTGCTGCCGTCACCTAAAAGGCGCTTGAAATTGGGAAGGTCGTGAGGCGTTGAGATAATAAGAATATCCTTTATACCTGCAAGCATAAGGGTTGACAAGGGATAATATATCATGGGCTTGTCGTAAACAGGCAGAAGCTGCTTTGACATAACCATTGTAAGAGGATAAAGCCTTGTACCGGAGCCACCGGCTAAAATAATACCTTTCATAGCAAAAATCCTTTCATAAAAAAGTATGTATTATGCACTGATTCTGAGTATGTTGCGTGAAGCAAAAATCAAAGCCGCTGAAGCAGCAATATTGACAACAGCCATAACCGCAAAGGAAAGCACTATTCCCAGACCGAAATTAATACAAGCCACACAGCATAAAGCTGACGGCAAAGTAAAAATGATTCCGGGAAAAACACTTAAGGTTAAAAAGATACTGTTTTTCTCCCTTTCGCGCAAAAGTCTTGCGGCAAGAAGCGCCGAGCCTATAAGCACAAAGGAAACAGAAAGCCTTGCAATCGTAACGGCTATAACCGTTAAAGCTCCAAGGCCGCATATGTAACCGATAAGCGCACACTGCAGTACGCTTTCGACAATAAGCTTCGGAAGCATTTCGGGCAGCATATAAAAGAGCTTTTTTACAGGCGGCTCGGGGATAAGAAACACGTGAGGCATCGTAAGCTCCTTGAGCCATCTGCCACTTAAAACGGGAATAAAGGATGCCATACAGCTGAAGGAAAACAGAATTGTAAAATCTCCGTTTAAAACAAAGCCGTAAACACCGATAAGAATAAGATAAAGAAGTGCAGAGGGTGAAAATACAGAGGTTTTTGTGCGTCGGTTTTCAAGAAGGTGCTTGTAATAAAGCACTGAGGCTCCCCTGCCCTTATTGAGTACACCCTTTTTTCGCGCTACGACATCTGCTCTTGCACCGTCGTCAGCCCTTCTGTCGGCATTTTTTTCACAGGAAAGAAGTGCGTCCTCATAATAGCCGTCTTTGGAACGGGCAAGCACTGTAAAGCTGAAAAGTGCAAAAAGCACAGACGAAAAAATACCAAGTGAGGCCTTGAGTGTATCGGAAAGCATAATGCCGTCAACGGCAGTAAAGACCCAGCCCGCAACGGGGAAAAATCTCATAGGCAACGAGGTAAGCGTAAGTGCCGCAGAAGAAACAGTAAGAAATGCCGAGGTGAAAAGTCTTACGGCACAAAATATAACAAATACACTACAAGCACAGTAAAATATTGCTTTTACCCTTTTGATTTTAACTGTATCACCGCAGGTGAATGAATATATAAGCATGCCCGTAAGCTGCGAAAGAAAAAGCACAAGAGCATACCCGCCTATTGAGATAAGCATATCTGTCACGCTGATGCTGTAGCAGCCTTTAAGCAAGGCAAACTGATAAACAAAGGCAAGTGCCATAATCAGCGAGGAGCCCAGACGGCTGAGCATACCGTAAAAAAGTATTACCGAAGACCTTAAGGGTGACATAAACAGCAAATTGACATCTGCCATAGAAAACATTGTGCCGCCGCTGTGAAAGCCTTTTTTTACTTCGGACACAAAGCAGAGAATATAAAAGGCAAAAACTATAGCCTTGAACTCCGCCAAGGGTCTTTCGGCAAAAAAGGAATTATCCGAAAGGGAGAAGTTCATAACAAGAAGCACGGCAAATACTATAACGGCTATAAGCTTAAACGGCTTTTTTAAAAGCTCAAGAAGCTTGTTTTTTATTTTAAACAAGGCAAGGCAGAAAAGCGCATTCACTTATTCCACCTCCGTTATACTGAAGAAAAGCTCTTCAAGGCTCTGTGAGGCATCCTCGGCATTCATCTGTGCCTTAAGCTCACCGTGTGAAAGAATATACGCCTTGTCCCAGTAGCTTTCAACGCTGTCAAGAATATGTGTGCTTATGATTACCGTTTTGCCCCTTTGCTTAAGCTCAAGGAAAACACCCTTGAGGGTTTTTATTGCATAGGGGTCAAGACCGACCATAGGCTCGTCGAAAATAATAAGCTCGGGATCGTGCATCAAAGCACAGCAAACAGAAAGCTTCTGCTGCATTCCCTTTGAAAGCTCCTTTGCAAGCTTGTCCTTTTTATCGGCAAGCTCAAATTTCTCAAGCAGCTCATTTTTCAAATCGGGATTGGTGCACCTGTAGGCTCTGCATATAAAATCGAGATGCTCATTAACTGTAAGATAATCGTAAAGGGCAGGTGTTTCGGGCACGTAACCGATAAGCTTTTTTGCGTCAGTGCTTCTGCAGTCAAAGCCGCCTACGGTAATTTTACCGTCAAACTTATAAAGGCCGCAGATACACTTTATGAGTGTGGATTTGCCTGCACCGTTAAGACCGAGAAGAAGGGCAATCTCTCCCCTTTTTGCTTCAAGGGTAATATTGTTGTTAGCCTTGATTTTTCTGAAGCTTTTTGTAACATTTTCGATTTTAAGCATTACCCTTTTTCTCCCTTGCTCTTAAAAAAATGTATAATACCCTAAAATAAAATACTATATCACTTTATTTTAACACATAATATGCAATTTGAACAGATAAAAACAAAAAAAATTCCTGTAGTGAAAAGAAGATTTTTTGGTTCACAGTGACATCTTTTAAACACAGTGTTGCATTTTTTAAAAATATAGTGTATAATACACCCGTAATTTGAATTTTACAGGAGAAAATACTATGGATAACAACAGCTTAAAGTCTGACAGCAGAAGAGTCAGAATGACAAAAATTCTGCTTAAAAAAAGCCTTATTGAGCTTATGCGCGAAAAACCGATACATGAGATAAGCATTAAGGACATCTGCCTTGGAGCAGACATAAACCGCAGCACATTTTACCGTCACTACAACACCCAGTTTGAGCTTTACGACGAGGTGATTGAGGACATTACAAACGACATAAGTGAAATTTTCGTTTCCAGTGCAGGTGAAGAAAATTCAACGAATAAATTTCTTGTTGAGGTGCTTAAATACATAGAAGCTAACCGCGACACCTTCCTTGTTATTTTAAGCGGTAAGAGTAATGTCAGCATG
>JBGVGP010000227.1:0-1626 GCA_045121735.1 Acutalibacteraceae bacterium | reverse complement strand
AAATATCAAAAATGAAAAATAAAATAAGTGAGGTAATAACAAATGCTTAACCCCGATTTAAGAGAATTACTCAAAGACAACACCAGCCGTTATTCACTTGTAACTGCAGTTGCAAAAAGAGCAAGAGAAATCGCTGAAACTCCCGAGCTTAATGAAAAGTGCGGCACCGAAAAGCCCGTTACATATGCTCTTGACGAGTTCCTTACAGGTAAGCTTGAAATCAGCGAGCCTGAAGAAATCAGAAATATATAATTAAGGAAGTGAAATGATATGGAACAGTTTCTTGCAATGGTTGCAGTTGAAAGTGTTGCATATCATTTTGACATTTTTTATGCATACTCAATAGGAGACGACCTCAAAGAGCAGATTGTGCCCGGTATGAGAGTGCTTGTTCCCTTTGGAAAGGGTAAAAACGTTAAAAGACAGGGCGTAGTTTTTTCTCTCGAGCCTTGTGACGACCCTTCTTCTTATAAGGAGATTATCTCTGCTCTTGACGAAAAGCCTGTAATAACGGCTGAAATGCTTGAAATTGCAAGGTTTTTAAAGGAGAGAACCTTCTGTACCTACTTTGAGGGTGTAAAGGTTCAGCTTCCGTCGGGACTTTCCTATAAAACAGCCGTTAATTATTTTGCTGTTGCAAGTGAAAAAAGCAATGAGCTTACAGGTAACGAAAAGCAGTTATATGACTTAATGCTTACCTTTGAGGGCTTTTGTGATAAGCGAAGCCTTTATAACACTCTCGGCTTCGACCAGAGCTGTGATGCAATGGAAAAGCTTGTTAATAAAAAGCTTGTTACCAAAAGCTATGATGCGCTTTCACGAATGGGTAATGCAACACATAAAAAGGTTATGCTCAATATGTCTGAGGAGGAAATTTACGATAAATTTCCCAAGCTTACACCAAAGCAGAAGAGCGTAATCCGTGTGCTTGCAGATATCGGTAAGGCTGACCTTAACGAGATATGTTATTTTACGGGTGTTACACCATCTGTAGTGGCTAATCTTTGTAAAAAAGGCATTGCCGATGTAATTGACGAGGAATATTACCGTATTCCTCAGACGCTTACCGTTGACAGTAAAAGCTCGGCTGATATTATTCTTACAAAAAAGCAGAACAAGGCCTTTTCAAATATCATCAGTAAGTATAAAAACGGTGGGGGAGTCTCACTGCTTTACGGCATAACGGGAAGCGGTAAAACCTCTGTTTTTCTTCGTCTTATTGATGAGGTTATTGCTGACGGCAGACAGGTTATCGTTATGGTGCCCGAAATCGCTCTTACTCCACAGATGATGAGCATCTTCAAGGGCAGATACGGTGATAATGTTGCAATTTTCCATTCTGCACTTTCTGCAGGTGAAAGACGCGACGAATACAAGCGCGTCAGTGACAAAAAGGCACAGATTGTTGTCGGCACCCGTTCAGCAGTTTTTGCTCCTTTTGATAATATCGGTCTTATTGTTATGGACGAGGAGCAGGAGCACACCTATAAATCCGAATCTACACCGAGATATCACGCCCGTGATGTTGCTAAATTCCGTGTTGCACGTCATAGAGGTCTGTTGCTTCTCGCTTCGGCAACCCCGTCTCTTTCATCCTTCAGCAACGCTAAAAACGGCAAATATTCC
>JBGVGP010000226.1:0-4580 GCA_045121735.1 Acutalibacteraceae bacterium | reverse complement strand
TACCCTTATAGAAGTTGCCGTAGGAATTGATGTCGAATTCCTCATAGTCACCTACTGCAGCAGAATCGGGCATAAAGATGCTCAATATTTTACCTAAAACATCGTTGAGGAAAAAGTTGCTGAGTGAGTTAACGAACTTTGCAAGACCTATCTGTGAGCTTGCATTGCTCTGCTCTGCTTCGGAAACATATTCGGCAACAGAGCTGTAGGCGGTTTCTGCATCTGCGGCAAATGCACAGGTGGTAGGCATCATAAGGCAGAAGCAAAGCATTATTGCAATTACTGAAACGATTTTCTTTTTCACTGTGTTTTTTCTCCCTTTTTAAAGTATTTTTACACAGGATAATTTTAGCATAAGTATTTTGAAAAATCTATTGTCAGCCTTAATATTTATCGCAGGTAAAAATTGTTCAAAACACATAAAAATAAAGCCTGTCGGGAAAAATCCTGACAGGCTCTTTGCTTTTTAATTATTCAGCTGCTTCTTCTGTTGCTTCTTCAGCTGCTGCTTCCTCAGCTGCCTCTTCAGCTTCTGCTGCGGGCTCGATGAGTGCGCGGATTGAAAGGCTTACGCGCTTCTTATCGTAGTCGATTTCAGTAATCTTAACTGTTACCTCTTCACCTACGGAAAGAACTTCCTTGGGAGAAGCGATGTGGCGGTCAGCGATCTGTGAAATGTGGATAAGACCGTCGATGCCGTCGATAACTGTTGCAAATGCGCCGAATGTTGTAAGACCAACAACCTTTGCAGTTACTACTGAGCCAACGGGATAATCTCTCTTGAGGATTTCCCAGGGATTGTCTTCGATTCTCTTGTAGCCGAGAGAAATCTTTCTCTTTTCAGCATCGAGAGCCTTAACGAATACCTTAACAGTATCGCCAACGTTAACAATTTCTGAGGGGTGCTTGATTCTCTTCCATGAAAGCTCTGAGATATGTACCATACCGTCAACGCCGCCAAGGTCTACGAATGCACCGTAGTTTGTAAGTGACTTAACTGTACCTGTGAACTCCTGACCTTCAGCAATTTCAGCCCAGAATGCATCTGCAGCTGCCTTGCGCTCTTCACGCAGAACTGCACGGATTGAGCCAACTACTCTTCTCTTCTGCTCGTCAAGGTCAATAATTCTGAACTTAACGGTCTGCTTTACAAGCTGTGCAAGGTCTTCGTCCTTTGCAAGGCCTGTCTGTGAAGCGGGGATGAATACTCTTGCGCCCATGGGGTAGCAGATAACGCCGCCTCTTACTGCTTCTGCAACAACAGCTTCAACGATTTCGTCAGCTTCCTTTGCAGCAACAATGTTTGCCCATGAAGCTCTTCTGTCGTAAAGACGCTTGGAAAGCTTCATTGTACCTTCGTTATCATTTGTCTTCATGATAATAAGGTTGAGCTCGTCACCAATCTTAAGCTCCTTTGCAGGGTCAGCAGTGGGATCGTTGCTGTACTCTTCAAGAGGGATAAAACCGGCGTATTTTCTTCCGATGTCAACCTGAATCTCGTTGGGGGCAATGCCAACTACTATACCAACAACGTTGGGGTTGTCACTTGTATCGTCAATGCTATCAACGGCTGCAAAGAACAGCTCCTGATCCTGTGTCTCCTTTGTAATTTTTGTGTCATTAAAGTTTTCGGTCATAATGACTTCAACCTCCTTTATTATACGTGCAGGTGTTGACGCACCCGCTGTTATACCAATCTTTTCGCATCCGTCAAAATCAAGACTCATAAGCTCCTCGGGTCTTTCAATAAGATATGTCCTGCAGTTTTGCGAACAGACGTTTTTAAGCTTTACGGTATTTGAACTGAAAAGTCCGCCGATGACAAGCATAACGTCATTTCTTTTGGAAAGCTCAAGCGCTTCGTCCTGCCGATTTTGGGTAGCTTTACATATTGTATCAAATGAAATTGAATTTGTACATACTTTTTGAAGAATTTTTCTGCATTTTTTCCACTCTTTTACCGAAAAAGTTGTCTGTGCAACAACAATTGTTTCTTTTTGAGAAAAATTTGACTTTTCAGCTAAAAGTGCTAGTAATTCCTCTTCATTTGCAAATACATAGGACTCCCCTTTGCAGTGACTTCTGAAGCCGCAAACCTCAGGATGCTTTTCATCTCCTGCAATAAGAACAACATTGTCCTCGCGGGAATTGTCTATGATAATTTTGTGTATTTTAATAACGTAGGGACAGGTTGCATCGGTATAAGGTATCCCGTTTTCCTCAAGCTTTTCAATAACCTGCTTTGTAACACCGTGGGCACGGATTACAACCTCGTAGCCCTCAGGCGTATCCTCGGGCTTTTCAATAATGATTGCGCCCTTTTCCTGAAGCTCCTCTATTACCTGGGGATTATGAATAATAGGGCCGAGGGTGCATACCTTTTTGCCGCTATCAAGCTTTTCGGTAAGAATTTTAACGGCTCTGTTCACGCCGAAGCAGAAGCCTGCCGTTTCAGCTCTTTCTATTTTCATAATACCTGACCTTTCTGTTTCTGTCGGCTTCATCCCATAAAGCCTTGATTTTATCCATAATTATTTTTGCCGCGGCCTTTGTTTCCTGTGATTTGTTTTTACCCTCAAAGCCCAGCTCACTGTTTTTTATCACCTTGCCGAAAATCACCTTGACCTTCGGTCTTATGCTTCTTCCGTCAACCTCTCTGTAGAGACAGCAGGGAAGCACGTCTGCGCCTGAAAGCCTTGCAATATAGCCTACGCCTGCAAGACCGTCAACGGGAGATGCACTCTCGTTACTTCTTACTCTCCTGCCCTCAGGAAAAATGCCGAGTGCCATATCCTTACTGAGCACATCAAGGGCATATTTCAATGCTTTTCGGTCTGCAGAGCAGCGTATTACGGGAAAGGCATTCATTGCCGAAAAAAGCATAGCATAGGGCTTTTTTTCAAACAGCTCACTTTTTGCCATATAGTGCACAACTCTTGGGCAGTTTGCAACAATAAAGCCCGGGTCGGGAGTGCCGATATGATTACAGGCAATAATAAGCTTACCCGTAAGCGGCACGTTTTCTCTGCCGATACACTCGCTTTCATACACTATATGAGAAAGCAGCTTTAAAACAGGCTTTACAAAATTATAGGGCTTTCGGTTACGAAGTACGGAATAATCAAAGTACAATTACATCAACTCTTTTAAATATACTGTACTTATATATTCTCCTTAATTGTGTTAATTATTAAATCAATTGACTGCTGAAGGTCAATATCACTTGTATCGCATAAAATTGCGTCATCAGCCTGCTTTAAGGGAGCAATTGCTCTGTGAGAGTCGTCATAGTCACGCTTTACCATATCGGCAAGCACCTCCTCATAGGAAGCCTCCATACCCTTTTCAACAAGCTCCTTGTAGCGTCTTTCTGCTCTTGCTTCAGGTGAAGCTGTAAGGAAAATCTTAACATCGGCATCGGGAAGCACAACTGTGCCGATGTCTCTGCCGTCCATAATGCAGTTGTTATTTTTAGCAAGGTTCTTCTGCAAATCGAAAAGATACTGTCTTACCTTGGGAACGGCTGAAACTCTTGAAGCCGCCATTGAAGCCTCGGGAGTTCTGATAGCTGTTGAAACATCCTCATCGTTGAGGAACATTTTCTGCTCACCGTCGATGAATCTAAGCTCAACCTTAAGGTCGTCGGTAAGTGTTGCGATAACTGCATCGTCGTTCTGAATATCAACGCCGAGTCTTAATGCATTAAGACCGACTGTTCTGTAAAGAGCACCTGTATCGATATAGATATAACCGAGTTCGGCTGCTGCCTTTCTTGAAATTGTGCTTTTGCCTGCACCTGCAGGGCCGTCTATTGCAACATTGATAACTTTCATTTTTATTCTCCTTTAATGTTTATAAACAAAGTGACGAGAGCATCGCTCCCTACACCCTCTCCGTCAGACCTACGGTCTGCCATCTCTCCCATAGGGAGAGGCAAGGACAGAGTGAACCTTACTACTTACTACTTTCTTCACCTGCAAGTCTGCCTGTTGAAAATGCAATCTGCAGATTAAAGCCGCCTGTATATGCGTCAACGTCAATTACCTCACCTGCGAAGTAAAGACCCTTGACAAGCTTTGACTCCATTGTTTTGGGATCGATTTCCTTAGTGCTTACACCGCCCGAGGTTACAATAGCCTCTTCAACGGGTCTGAAGCCGTTTACGGTAACCTTTAAATCCTTAAGCACATTTACAAGTGCTCCTCTTTGCTCCTTGGTAATCTGATTTACCTTTGTGGAGGGTCTTATACCTGAAAGCTTTACTATTACGGGAACAATCTTTTTGGGAAGAAGTGCATCAAGAGCGTTGATGAAATTCTTGTTTGCGTTTTCAAGGAAGTCGCGCTGAATACGCTTGTCGAGCTGCTCATAGGTAAGTCCCGGCTTAAGGTCAATGTGCACCTCGTATTTTCTGGGCTTCATATTTTTCATATGAGCACTCGCGCTTAAAATAACGGGACCTGACACACCGAAATGAGTGAAAAGCATTTCACCGAAGTCCTTATAAACCTCCTTGTAGCTGTCAACGTCGAGAACAGTAATTTCAATATTACGAAGAGAAAGTCCCTGCAAATCCATAC
>JBGVGP010000225.1:0-7569 GCA_045121735.1 Acutalibacteraceae bacterium | reverse complement strand
TTCGGCTTGGAGCGCCGAGCGATTTTGACCGCTGCGCATCGTTTTGCTCGCTTCATCATCCACAGGATGCGCTCGCAACCTCACCCCGGGAACCCGTCGGTTGCAGGACTTTTAAATAAAAAAAGTACCCACCTTTTGGTGTGTTCTTTCAACTGGTTGGGGAGACAGGATTTGAACCTGCAACCACCGGGTTATGATCCCGACGAGCTACCGGGTTGCTCCACTCCGCGATATCTGACTCTCTCGAGTGCTTGATTATTATATACCAAGCAACAGGGAAAGTCAATAGTTTTTTTGAAAAAAGTTTTTATAAATTACC
This sequence comes from Acutalibacteraceae bacterium, assembly GCA_045121735.1. Taxonomy (GTDB): domain Bacteria; phylum Bacillota; class Clostridia; order Oscillospirales; family Acutalibacteraceae; genus UBA6857. The sequence goes on along the minus strand of JBGVGP010000225.1, from coordinate 7,250 downwards.
GACAGTTATCGACAGGAGAGTTTTATTCGGCTTCTTCCCGGCTTTCATCGTCATCTGTCTGTGTGTCTGCTTCTTCCGATACTTCACTTTCTGCTTCAGTTGTGTCAGCTTCTTCATCACCCTCGGTGTTTTCTGCCTTGTCCCATACCTGAAGAGTTATCTCTGTATCCTTTTCGTAAAGACCTTCGGCTATCTTATCCATACCGTAAACATCACCCTCGGTGTGCTTGCCGCTGTTTTTCAGCATGTCATACTTTACCTTAAAGCCCTGCGCCTCAAGTATTCTTGTGGCGTCAAGATAGTTCATATCAATTACGTCAGGTAGCTTGATTTTTGATGTTCCCTCTGAAATAACAAGGATAATTTCAACACCTGCAAGCACGCTTTCACCGGCCTCAACGCTTTGGCTGATAATAGCATTCTTCGGCACAGAAAGGCTTTCCTCAAATTCAAAGCTGAATTTGTAGTTTTCGGTGAAATACGGATTCGCACGAACCGAGTCATAGGTGTGGTTGTTTACAAAATCGGCAACCGTAATATAATTCGGCTCTGTAGGTACGGGAATAGTAGTGGTCGGCTCTGTTGTGGACTCCTGCTGATTCATGGGCAGGAAGCTGAAGGGTGCAAAGATTTTATCAAGAAAATCAATAGGATAATTTTCATAAAGCACCGTAGCATAAAGTGAGCAGAACACTATCACACATACAAGAAAGCCTGCAAAAAATGCCTTTATTGCAAGTGATACGGGAGAGGATTCCTTGGACTTGCGCTTCTTTTTCTTGGCTGTATCTGTTGCTTCCTCCTGCTGTGCTTCGTGTGCAGCTTCTTGCTTTTCTGAAGCCTCTTCCTTTACTGCGTCCGGCTTTCTTTCCTTTACAGGTGTCTGCGCGGCAGGTGCAGCCTTTGTAACAGGGGGAGGCGTAAGAGCGCTGATAAGCACGTCAAAATTTGAGTATCTGTTTTCCGGGTGTACGGAAAGTCCGTGGATAAGTCCGTCAATAACATTTCTTGAAAGAGTTGAAGCTACGCTTGCGGGAAGAGAAGCAGTATCATTGATTACTCTTGAAAGTGCGTCAGGGGGAGTCTGCAATGTAACGCAGTAGTAAAGCAGAGCTGTAACGGAGTAAATATCGGTTGACGCCGTAGCACCTGTCGGCTCATAAAGCTCAACGGGCGCAAAGCCGGCTGCAGGCTCTGTAGCAAATTCGGGCACGGCACTGTGGCATTGAGGAATTGAAAAGCCTGAAAGGTGAAGCTTACCGTCGGTGCCTACAAGCACGGTGTCAGGGTTAAGATTACCGTGAATTATGCCTGAATAGTTAAGCTTTTTAAGTGCATACATAATCGGCTTGAAGGCCGAGAAGGCTCTGGGCCAGGTGAGGGGAGTGGAGTTGTTTTTAAAATACTGCCTGAGAGGTATACAATCCTTGAAGGCGCATACCGAATACACCGTTCCGTTGAAATCAACTATATCAAGAACATTCGGCAGACATTTTGCATCCTTGAAAATATCAAGCCCTCTCCAAAGCTTAAGAAAGCTCTGCAAACAGCTCGAATACATCGAGTCATAGCCGAGCTTTATATTAAGCTCACTCTGTCCCTCGTTTCTTGTAACAATCTTTTCGGGATAAAATTCATTTATGGTAACAGTCTGTCCTGTTTCAATGTTTGCGCCTATGTAGGTTATTGTATCTGCCGAGGTTGAAAGCACCTTTCCGACAAGATACTTACGCATAATGATACTGCCTGCCTTGAGATAAGGTGCAGGCTGGGCAGCTTCTTCATTGTAACCGCATTTTGGGCATATAACAGTATCGTACGGAATACTTTCCATACAGCCCATACAGTATTTTAAGCTTTCAGACATATCGGTACCTCCCGAAAAATATAAATACCTATTATAAATTATACTTTTTTTGCAATAATATGTCAAGTTTTGTACTTACCTGTCATAAAGTGAAAAATGCATCCCTTGTGGTAAAACACATAAGGATGCACCTTTCGGTTTATAAGAGTGAAAGAGAAGGAAATGTTTTGGTAAAATCAGGATACTGCATAGTAGGGAACACAGATTGTGCCTGTATTTTCAAGCTCCTTGTTGAAGTTGTCTCTGATGCGCTGCACCTTTCTTCTATCGGCCTCCTTCTGAAGCTGAAGCTCAACATATTTGCGCTTGTTCTTTTCCTTTTTCTTTTTGTCGTAAGCTGCTGCTGTGCGCTCCCATAAAGCGGTGAGAGGCTTTTCAAATGTAAGACCGAGCAGGAAAAGTACACCTGCGATGATGAGTGTTGCCGCAAGAATCTGTGCTGCCATTGTTAAAAGCTGAAACTGTAATGTCATAATTATTAACTCCTTTTTTGCTTGTATTTTGTGTTCGGTGTTTGCCGAACATTCGTTTGTTGTTATGGTTAAATTATAGCAGAAAAAAATCGAATGTCAATACAAATGTTCGAAAAAAATCAATTTTAAGTCCTTTTAAAAGGACTGTAAGCAAATTTTATCAAACTTTTGTTCTTTTTTTGTCTTTCTGTCAAAAAAACACATTGAAATTTGTAAAAAATGCCGTAGAACAAAATAGCGGAAAAAACTGTAAAAGAATTTTATATATGGTATACTGTATCTGTAATTATATTTTTTCGGAGGTTTTATTATGTCATTTGTAAAAAAAGAGTTTACATTCCCTTCAGTATCAGGTCTTGCAGATATTCACGCAGCGGCCTATCTTCCCGATAACGGAGAAATAAAGGCTGTGCTTCAGGTTGCTCACGGTATGGCAGAGCATCTTGAAAGATATGAAAAATTTGCCGCTGCTCTTTGCGACCTCGGTATTGCGCTTTATATCAACGACCACCTCGGTCACGGTCAGAGCGTTGCTTCTCCCGCAGAGCTTGGTTACTTCGGCGCTGAAGATGGCTGGAAGAGCTTTGTTGAGGACTGTCACGAGCTTACACTCATCGCAAAAAAGGAAAATCCGGGTAAGCCTCTTGTTTTCTTCGGCCATTCAATGGGCTCCTTTGTTGCAAGAGCATATACATTAAAGTATGCTGACGAGGTTAATGCAGCAGTTTATTGCGGTACTGCAGCACCTAACCCTGCTTCAGGCGTAGGTCAGCTTCTTGCAAAAACAATTGCAAAGGTAAAGGGCGACCACCACAGAAGTAAGCTTATTGATAAAATTGCCTTCGGTGCTTATAACAGCAAGTTTGAAAAGAGAACAGCCTTTGACTGGCTTTCAAGAGATAACGAAGAGGTTGATAAGTACATAGCCGACGACCTTTGCGGCTTCCTCTTTACTGCAAACGGTTACAGGGACCTTATGGGACTTCTTGCCTTTGTATCCTCAAAGGAATGGTTTGAGGGTCTTGATAAAAAGCTTCCCATACTTGTAATTGCAGGTGCAATGGACCCTGTAGGCGGTTACAGCAAGGGTATTGACGCTGTATGTGATAAGCTTTACAAGGCAGGTAAGGATAACATTACAAAGATTCTTTATCCCGACGCAAGACACGAAATACTCAACGAAAAGGCTTGCTTTGATGCAGTTGTAAAGGATGTAGCTAATTTCGTATATAAAAACATATAAAACACGGAGGCTTCTATGTCCGGTCTTGTCAGCGAAAAAACTATTACAATAGAAAACTCCTTTATTAAAAAGGAGCTTTCGTTAAAAAGAGGGCACATAACCTCTTGCAGTATTATAAATAAGCTTTCAGGAAAAAACCTCACTGCCCTTAAGGGTAGTGAGGAATTTGTGGTTTGTCTGAAAAGCGGCTTTTTGAAAAGAAAAATAAATGCAAGTGAGCTTAAAATAAAGGATGCATACATTAACAGTGATGAATGCAACACAGTGCTTGAAGTGATTTTTGCTCCTTTTTCTTATAAGGGTAGCTCAATTTCGGTTAAAGCCGTTTATAAGCTTGATGCAAATGCTCCCTTTATAAAAAAGCATCTTGAGCTTTCCTTTGAAAAAACAGGCTCAAGGGAAATTGTGCTTGATTATATTGATTTTGAACGCATCTGCTTTGACCCGTCACTTTCTCTTTGGTTTTCACCAAAGCAGAAAAGCTCTCACATTCCCGGCTTTGCCCTGAGACTCGGTCAGCCTGTTTATCTTGACTCGCTTTATATGGGCTGTGAGTTTCCTCTTTGCTTCAACACAGCAGAAAAGGGCGCAACTGCTCTTAAGTATTTCAGCGGTAAAAGGCTTTCGGAGCTTACAGACGGCGGCTTATGGAAAACCTGCAACGCAGTTATAGGTGCCGCTGAGGGTGATATTTTTGCACAGGTGCAAAAGGCATTTTTTGATTATATAAGAACAATTTCAAAGCCCTGCTATCTTCGAAGACAGTATAACTCATGGTATGACAATATGCTTAATATCACAACCGAAAATGTTACCTCATCCTTCCTTGAGATAGAAAAGGGCCTTACAAAATACGGTGAGCCGGTGGTTGACAGCTTTGTTGCCGATGACGGCTGGAACGATTACGCAAAGGGCTTCTGGGGCTTCAATGAAAAGTTCCCTGACGGGCTTACACCCTTTACTGATATAAGTGAAGCCTTCGGCTCACGCTTTGGTCTCTGGCTCGGTCCTCGCGGCGGCTATACAACCGATACGCCCAAATTTGCAAAGCAGATAGAAAAGTCAGGTAACGGCTATTATAACAAGCAGGCAAAGGATATCTGTGTTGCAAGCAATAAGTATGCCGAAAAGACAGGTCAGCTTCTTCTTGATTTTATGAAGCAGTACCGTCTTAACTATTTCAAGCTTGACGGCTTTGCGCAATTCTCTTGTAAAAATAAAAATCACGACCATATGACCGGTGGCTGGAATGATATGTATTTCTACACAGATATATGGGAAAAGTGGATTAAGATTTTCGAGATACTCAACGATAACGCGGCAGAAAAATTCTGGATAAATCTTACCTGCTATGCTCCTCCCAGTGCCTGGTTCCTGCAGTGGGTAAACAGCGTATGGATGCAGATAAGCAATGACCACGGCTTTATCGGCAAAAAGGGTCAGGTGAGCGATAAGGACGGCTTCCTTTCCTACCGTGACGAAATGTATTTTGATTTTTACGAAACAAGGCAGTTCCAGTTCCCACAGATGAGCCTTTATAACCATGACCCCATTTACGGAGCCGAGGCAAAGGTGAAGATGAGTGACGATGACTTCCGCAGCTATCTGTTCACAATGGCTGCAAGAGGCACCTCATTCTGGGAACTTTATTACAGCCACAGCCTTATGAATGAGGCTAAGTGGCGTATAAATCACGGCGCACTGCGCTTTATCGATAAAAATATGGATGTGCTTTCACATTCCGTTATTTTCGGCGGCAGACCCTCTGAGGGCAAGTGCTACGGCTATGCTTGCTTTACCGATGATGAGGGCATACTCTGTCTTCGTAACAGCTCAAAAACTGCACAAAGCTTCAGCGTTAAGCTTGATGAGCATATTGCAGTAAGCAAGGACCTCGGTAAAAAAGAGGTGAGCACTGTTCTTCCATATACAATAGGTCTTCTCAGCGAAAAGTACGGCTACGGTGATACCTTTACTGTTGAGCTGGACGCTTATGAAACAAGGATTTATCAGTTCGGCAAAAAGAGTGAAGCTCCCTCGGTTGAGTATATTCATCCTCTCAACGAAAACACCCTTGAAATCAGCTTTGACGGTGTTGTTGGTACAGACGGTATTTACTGCGAGGAAAACAGAATCGTAAAAGCCGAGCTGCTTGAGGATTATATGAGTGTAAGGCTCACATTTGAAAATCCCTTCAGCCGAGAAAACGCAATAACAATAAACGGTTTAATGGACATCACGGGCAACAGCTACAGCATAAACGCTGAATTCGATTATAACGAAAAGGGGATAGCAGCCTACCGTTTAAGAGGTAACAGCGGCTTCAGCATAAAGGCAACCCTTGATAAGGGTGTAAATCAGCTTCTTATGAGCCAGGATGACGAGGTAAGGCTTGAAATTGATGAAAAGGGCTACGTGCTCTTCACTGTATGCGGTGAGGTGCTTAAAAGCCGAAGCAGCACAGAAAACGCCTGTCAGGTTGTTGCCGTAAGAGAGCGTAACGGTGTAATGAAGCTTTATATTGACGGCACACTTCACTGTGGCAAGCCGTCAGCAAATACTTATCTCAAGGGTGAAGCGATGAATTGCCTTGACAAGGTAAAGGTATATGACAGAGCATTAAGCTTTGATGAGGTATAATCGAAATATTGACTGAAAAAAATCACGGACATCAGAGAATTTTCTCAAGTCCGTGATTTTTTATTTTTCGTTGTCGGATACATACTCTGCAATGTCAGAAAGAGAGCTGTCAAGTATTTCACAAAGTCGGTTAAGCGTGTAAGAGCTTATGTTTGCATTTTTTCTCAGCCGGTCAAGCTGTCCGGTGCTAATGCCGTATTTGTGTATGAGGGCGTACTGTGAAACACCTTTTTCTTTCATTGTCTGCCACAGTTTATCATATATTATCAACTTAACTCACCTCATACAAATTTTAAAATATATGAAATACGTTGACAATTGCCCGTAAAAGGGCTATAATGTTTATGCAGGTGTTATTATGCCCGTAAGATGCACTTGATTTGACAATTTGGTTGTTTTGTTACAAAAGAATACAGTGTTGTTGTATGATAAGTGAATTGATATGGGTGGTAATAACTGCTATAATTAAATTGATAAACAAATAAAGGAGGAAAAGAAATGAACATTAGGAAAAGAACTATAGCGGTTTTAGTGGCGGTAGTTGCTTTGCTTTGTCTTTTTACCATTAGTGCTTTTGCCGCAAAGGAAAAGACAAGCGGAGATTATACCTACATTGTACAGAGTGACAACACCGTAAAAATAACGGCTTACAATGGCAACGCAAAGGATGTTGTTGTTCCTTCGGTAATTGAAAAAAAGCCTGTTACCGCCATCGGACGCTATGCTTTTTATGTCAAAACAGAAGTTGAAAGCATTACAATTCCCGGAAGTGTAGAGACTTTTGAAGCTGACGCTATTTATTTCTGCGAAAAGCTTGAAACAGTTACTGTTAAAGAAGGTAAACTCAAGAGTATACCCGGTACAGGAATTTTAAATTGTTCATCCCTTAAAACGCTTAACCTGCCTTCAAATGTTCAGTCAATTGGTGTGCTTATGGGGAGTGAATCGCTAAAAAACATAAACATTGCTTCCAAAAACGCCTTTCTTAAAAGTGTTGACGGTGTGGTATATTCAGCTGATGGAAAAA
>JBGVGP010000224.1:0-2949 GCA_045121735.1 Acutalibacteraceae bacterium | reverse complement strand
TCCGCCGGAGAAGTTGGTAGCATTCTGGCTTACAAAAGCCTTCATACCACCCTCAAGCTCACCTACAAAATCGCACTGCGCAATTTCAAGAGCCTTTTCAAGCTCCTGCTCGCTTGCATCCATATCACCGTAACGAAGATTATCCTCAATTGTACCGCTGAAGAGGAAGGCCTTCTGGGGAATGTAGCCGATTCTTGAATGAAGGTCCTTTTGTGAAAGCTTTCTTACATCAACGCCGTCAAAAAGCACCTGACCCTCGTTTACATCGTAAAAACGGGGAATAAGATTTATAAGGCTTGACTTACCGCTGCCTGTACAGCCGATAATTGCAGTAACCTTGTTCTTTTCAGCTGTGAATGAAACATCCGAAAGAATAGGCTCCTCGCTTTCGAGGTAGCGGAAGGTAACGTTTCTGAATTCAACCTCGCCCTTTTTGCTTTCGTCAATGCTTTCGGGACTTTCGGGCTCGGTTATTGAAGGCTCGATATCAAGCACCTGTACAATACGCTTTGCAGAAATTTTTGCTCTGGGCACAATAACGAACATAGCCGCTGCCATTGTAACAGAGAAAACAATCATAATCATATAAATAACAAATGCCTGAAGGTTACCGATTGAGTTTGCAAGCTCGTCACGCTGAGTGACAACGTCCATCTTATCAAGATTCTTTGCCGCAAAGATAATAAGCAGGTCAAGGGCGGCAATGATAATAACAATACAAACGGGAATAAGCACTGACATAAGACGCTGAAAGCGGAGAGTGAGTGATGAAAGCTCCACATTCTGCTTCTGGAAGCGCTCGTCCTCGTGCTCTGTTCTGTTAAAGGCACGGATTACACGGATACCTGTAAGCTTTTCTCTTACAAAGCGGTTGATTGAGTCAACAAGCTTCTGCCTTCTGCGGAAAATAGGCATAACAACCTTAAGCACAATTACAACAATAATTGCGATAATTGGAAGCACTCCGAAGATTACACTTGCAAGCTTAGGATTCATGGTAAAAGCCATAATAACACCGCCGACAAGCATAACGGGAGCGGAAATAATCATTCGAAGACCCATAAGCACAAAGTCCTGAAGCACCTTCACGTCGTTGGTGCAACGGGTGATAAGTGAGGGTGTGCCTACAATATCAATATCACTTTGTGAAAGGGACTCAACCTTAAGAAAAAGCGCTCTTCTGAGAATTTTACCGTAGGACGTTGCAGTTTTACTTGAATAGAAGCTGTTAAAGAAAGCTACTACAACTGCAAGTGCAGAAACGAGCATCATATAAATACCCATTTCCTTTATGTAATCTATATCTCCGTTAGCTATACCGTTGTTTATTATTGAAGACATCATAAGGGGAAGAACAAGGCTTCCGAGCTGACTTACAACTGCAAAAATCATAGCTGCAATAACAGGCTTTTTAATGGTTTTAAGATACCCTAAAAGTCGTACCACAAGCATACCTCCAAACAAGAATTCTCTATTTTAAGTTATAATTACGCATTTTATTACACGATATCAAAGTATAGCAAACAAATATGAATTTTTTTTAAACAAAAGGTTAAGATGAGTAAGGAAAAGAGGACACGGTTTCGCCGAAGCCGTGTCCTCTACTGTAATACTCTGTTTAATTGGACTTTACACTGTATGAAATTACAGATATTTTTCTGCCATTGCCCTGATTCTTGCCTCGTAGCCCTCGGGGTCTGCGTGGTAGCTTTTTGCGTGGTCTGCACCGGGTACAACAAAAAGCTCCTTTTCACTTGTACAGGCGTCGTGAAGCTCATACACCATTTTTGTAGGTACGAACAAGTCCTTATCACCGTGGATGAAAAGCATAGGCACTCTTGCTCTTTTCACACTTGAAAGAGCATCGGTATCCTTTTGGAAATCGTAGCCTGCCCTTTTATGATTTATAGCACTGATTAAAGGAATAAGGGGTGTAAAGGGAAGCTTCAACGCTTCAATTTTATAGTTGAACTCGTCCATTGCCGAGGTATAGCCGCAGTCGGCAACGGTAAATTTAACGTTTTCGGGAAGTGCATCGTTACCTGACATAAGCATAACTGTAGCGCTGCCCATTGAAATGCCGTGAAGCACAAGCCTTACATCCTTGCCGAAGGTATCGTTGATGTAACGAAGCCACTTGAGACAGTCCTTGTGCTCGTGTGAAGCAAAGCCGATATACTCACCCTCGCTCTCACCGTGACTCTGGTGGTCTACAAAGAAAAGATTCCAGCCCATTTCTTCTACATAGAATTTTGCAAAATAGCACCACTCACCCTTACCGTCACTGCGGTAGCCGTGAGAGCCGAAAACGTAAACGTCAGAGGGCTTTGCGGGGCGCATAAGATAGCCGCGAAGCTTCTGACCTCTGTCACTTACAATTTCGTGACGCTCAAAGCCGTAATTCATAATGTATTTCATGCACTGCTTATATTTGCTTTCAAGGGGATTTGCAGCGCCCTCTTCCTTTTCAGTTATGAATTTGGATACTGCCTTGGGAACTTTGAACTCCCTTGAAATAAGTGCCTTAAAAAGCGCATCGGAAACACCGTATGCGACACCGCCAATAACAGCGGCTGCGCCTGTAAGAGCGGCCAAAGATTTTTTCATATTACTCACTCCAATTATGCTTATTAACAAAAAGGACTGCCCGAAGACAGTCCTTATGTACTTTAATTTTTGAATTAGCCGTAAATGAACTCGTATGTACCGTCCATTGAGCCGGTGATCTCAAGAGTAAGGGGGATACCTGCCTTACCTGTACCTGAACCTTCAAGAGGAAGCTTCTGCTCAAGCTTAACAAGTCTGCCCTGACCGTCAACTGTAGCTGTCATTGTAGCACCGGGATATCTCATATCAGCATTTGTAATTTTAACAGGACCAAGGTCGAGTGAGCCGAGCTCAAGGGGATCCATTGCAGTCTTGTGATGTGTGGGCTCTGAGGTTGTTGAT
>JBGVGP010000223.1:0-4023 GCA_045121735.1 Acutalibacteraceae bacterium | reverse complement strand
AGGCATTTATTCCTATGAGCTTTATAAATTCTTCGGAGTTGAAAATATTATCCGTATCGGCTCTGCCGGCGGTATAGGTGAGGGTATAAGGCTTCGTGATGTTGTTGCAGGCATCGGCGCAAACACAAACTCCGCTTTTGCTTCGCAGTACGGTGTTACAGGCTCACTTGCAGCTACTGCAAGCTACGAAATGCTTAAAATTGCCGATGAATGTGCAAAGGAAACCGGCATAGAGCTTAAGGTGGGTAATCTTCTTTCATCGGATACCTTTTATGATGCCGATGAAAATAGCCTTGAAAAATGGGCGAAGGCAGGCTCACTTGCCGTTGAAATGGAGGCGGCTGCTCTTTATCTTACTGCTATGCACCTTAAAAAGCGTGCGCTTGCAATCTGTACTATCTCTGACCTGCCCTTTACCGGTGAGGGCTGTACAGCCGAGGAAAGACAGAATACCTTTACCGATATGGTGAAAATTGCCCTTGAAACAGCTGTGAGGCTTGATAAATAATGAAAAATAAACGCGTATTTTTAATTGTTCTTGATTCCTTCGGTATAGGTGCAATGAGTGATGCGCACCTTTACGGTGACGAAGGCAGTAATACCCTTTATTCCTGCTTCAAGCAAAAGGAATTCAGTGTACCTAATATGAAAAAGCTGGGTCTTTTCAACATTGACGGAATTGACTTCGGTGAAAAGGAAAAGGCTCCTGCCGGTGCCTACGGAAGACTTGTTGAAAAAAGTAAGGGTAAGGATACTACTACGGGACACTGGGAAATTGCAGGTCTTATTTCCGAAAATCCCTTTCCTACCTATCCCGAGGGCTTCCCAAAGGAGATACTTGAGGAATTTGAGGCAAAAACAGGCAGAGGTGTCCTTTGCAACAAGCCTTATTCGGGCACAAAGGTTATAGAGGACTACGGTAAGGAGCATATTGAAACGGGTAAGCTTATAGTTTACACCTCGGCAGACAGTGTGTTTCAGATTGCTGCCCACGAAAAGCTTGTACCGCCCGAAAAGCTTTATGAATACTGCCGCATTGCAAGAGAAATCCTTAAGGGTAAGCACGCAGTAGGCAGAGTTATAGCAAGACCCTTTGAGGGCGAATATCCCCATTTTAAAAGAACGGCAAACCGTCACGACTTTTCTCTTGTGCCGCCGAAAAGCACAGTTATTGACGTGCTTGGTGAAAACGGCTTTGAGGTTATCCCCATAGGCAAAATCTATGATATTTTTGCAGGCAAGGGTTTACGGGAGACTCACCCCACAACCTCAAATGCTCACGGTATGGAGCTTACCGAAAGGGCACTTGAAAATGATTTTGAGGGTCTTTGCTTTACTAACCTTGTGGACTTTGATATGCACTTCGGCCACAGAAACGATGCAAAGGGCTATGCCAATGCTCTTACGGAATTTGACAGATGGCTCGGCACCTTTATGAACAGGCTTCGGGAAAAGGATATTCTTATGATAACGGCTGACCATGGCTGCGACCCTCTTACAGAAAGCACCGACCATTCAAGAGAAAGCGTGCCCTTGCTCGTTTGCGGCAAAAGAATAAAGCCCTGTAACCTCGGTACAAGAGACAGCTTTGCCGATATAGGCAAAACTATAGAGGATATATTTGGTTTAAGCAGTGATATAAGCGGTAAAAGCTTTAAAAATCAGATTATCGGAGAATGAAAAAATGACAGACGTTGAACTTATAGAAAAAGCAAAAATGGCTGCAGAAAATGCTTACGTGCCTTATTCCGGCTTCAAGGTAGGTGCTGCACTTTTAACTAAAAGCGGCAGGGTTTATCTTGGCTGCAACATTGAAAGCGCTTCGTATTCACCGACCAACTGCGCTGAAAGAACAGCGTTTTTCAAGGCTGTCAGTGAGGGCGAAAGGCAGTTTTCTAAAATTGCCGTGGTCGGAGGTAAAAACGGTGACTTTTCCGATTACTGCACACCCTGCGGTGTATGCCGCCAGGTTATGAGTGAATTCTGCAGTGAGGATTTCACCGTTATTCTCGGCAAAAACGGTGACAGCTATAAAAGCTTCACTTTGGGTGAGCTTCTTCCTCATAGCTTCAGTCTTAAATAAAATAATCCATTGAGCGGCTTCGAGGGCGGTTCAATGGATTTTTATTTTTATTTTTTTGAGACGTTAAAAGTATTCTTTAATCTTTTTTCTCAAAACTGATGACTTAATATTATTTTTGTGGTAAAATACCTTGAAAATGAAATTCAGGGTGAAAAAGATGAAAATAGGCAACATTGAAATAAATAACCGTACTGCCGCCCTTGCTCCTATGGCAGGCGTTGCAGACAGAGCCTTCAGGGAGATATGCGTTTCCTATGGGGCAAGCTACGTTGTAAGTGAAATGGTGAGCAGTAAGGGTCTTACAATGTGCGACAGAAAAAGCAAAAAGCTTCTGCTTCTTTCCGAGGAGGAAAGACCTGCTGCGGCACAGATTTTCGGTAATGACCCTGAAATTATGGCACAGAGTGCAAGGGCGTGTCTTGAATACAAGCCCGATGTAATTGACATCAACATGGGCTGTCCCGCGCCGAAAATTGCGGGTAACGGCGGCGGAAGCGCTCTTCTTCGCAACCCCGACCTTGCCGAGGAAATAATGAAAAGCGTAAAGAATGCCGTTGACATTCCCGTTACGGTTAAGATACGCCTTGGTTGGGATAAGGACAGCATCAACTGTGTTGATATGGCTCAGCGTGCCGAAAGGGCAGGTATGAGTGCCGTTACTCTTCACGGCAGAACCCGTCAGCAGATGTATGCTCCGCCCGTTGACCTTTCCATGATAGCTGAGGTTAAAAGGAGCATCGGAATACCCCTTATAGGTAACGGTGATATTACCGACGGTATATCTGCGGCAAGAATGCTTGAGGAAACAGGCTGTGACTACCTTATGGTGGGCAGAGGCGCCCTTGGCAGACCCTGGGTCTTCAGTCAGATAAATGCATATCTTCAGCAGGGAGTCGTGCTTCCTGAGCCGCCCGTAAGTGAAAGAATGAGGGTAATGATAAAGCACATTAAGCTTATCTGTGACTACAAGGGAGAGCGCATAGGTATAAGAGAGGCAAGAAAGCATGCCGCCTGGTATATAAAGGGAATAAGAGGTGCAGCGGCCTACCGTCAGCAGGTCGGCGCTCTTGAAAGCATTGAGCAGCTTGAGGAAATGGCTTTTAAAATTGTACGTGACGCCGAATGAAATTATAAGACACTCTGTTTTCAGGGTGTCTTTGTTGTTTGGGGTGAGACAAAGAGAAGTTTGTCTCAACTTTGTCTCACATTTGTCTCACCCTCTGAGCCCAGTGTTTATAAGGGTTTTCACCCTTTTGAGACAATTGAGACAATATATTTATAAAAAAAGTATTATAAAATAATAAGAGTAAAAAAACTTTATAGAAAATATTGTTCCATTTGTTCCGTTTGTTCCGTTGACTCCTTCCGTCAATGCTTTGCATTGCCCCCTTCCTCAAATAGGAAGGCTGCCTCCCTCCATGAGGGAGGTGGATTTTTGCGCAGCAAAAAGACGGTGGGAGTAAATTCCGAATTCCGTATTTCATCTGTCATAGATTATTGTAGGGCAGGGGCTTGCTCCTGTCGTATTACGGTGTTTTCATATTTACTGTAGATATAACCGTTAATTCCTCCCGCCTCGAGCCGGCAGGGCTCTTACTTTTGCCGTTTGTGGCAAAAGTAAGCAAAAGCACGCTTTTGCAGGGGCTATCAGCCGTAATCGGAAATTTTTCCGATTGAATTTCTGCTAACGGGTACTTGTTATATGTTGGCAAGTCAAGTATCAAATACAACTTTATTACCCTACGGAAAAATTTAGTTACTACTCGTGTGTCTGACAGATAGCGACCGGGAAGTACTCAGTTTCAACAACACTCTACTATAGGGTCGCTGCTTAAGTGGTGTACCCCTGGGTTCGTTGATGGGCTCTTTTACCGTCAGCCCTTCCGTTACTCCCGTCCCGACATTCGCCCACGCTGCAGTGTGGTTTCACCTGCTCGTTA
>JBGVGP010000222.1:0-3618 GCA_045121735.1 Acutalibacteraceae bacterium | reverse complement strand
TCGGCGTTATCATCGGTGGCGCTTTCCAGGCTATCGTAAATTCACTTGTAAACGACATCGTTTCACCTGTGATTTCACTTGCAACAAAGGGCATCAACTTTGCCGATAAATTTATTGTGCTTACAATGGACGAGGTGTCCTTCAAAACTATTGAGGCCGCAAAGGAAGCAGGCTATGCAACACTTAACTACGGCTCATTTATCACCGCAGTTATCAACTTCCTTATCATGGCTACAGTTATTTTCCTTCTTGTAAAGGGTATCAACAAGATTAGTGATATGGGCAAGAAAAAGGAAGAGGATGCTCCCACAGTGCCCACTACAAAGGTATGCCCCTTCTGTAAGAGTGAAATTGCCATTGAAGCAGTTAAGTGTCCCAACTGTACATCTGACCTTCCCGAGGAGGAAGTGGCAGAATGATAGGCTTTATCGGTGCAGGAAATATGGCTTCTGCTATTATCAGAGGTCTTGTTTCGGGCGGAAAATATAAGGGCAGTGATATTGCCGTGTTTGATATCTGCCGTGAAAGGGCAGAGCAATTAGCAACAGAGCTTTCACTTAAGCTTATGGAAAGTGAGAGCGAAATTGCTGCAGGCTGTCAGCAGGTTGTGCTTGCTGTAAAGCCTGATGTATTCCCCGCGCTTCTTTCTAAAATCGGCGAAGAGCTTAAGGCTAATGACCCTCTTGTAATTTCAATTGCGGCAGGTAAAACAACGGACTTTATCGCCTCCTTATTGTCCTATACACCGAGGCTCATCCGCATTATGCCGAACATCAACGCAAAGGTGCAGGCGGCTGTTTCAGCCTACTGCGGCAACGAAAGAGCCGCTGCAGAGGACAAGGAATTTGTTCTTGATTTCTGTAACGCCTTTGGCAGAGGTATTGAAATTGCAGAAAAGAATTTTTCAATCTACAGTGCAATAGGCGGCTGCAGTCCTGCCTTTGCCTTTATGTTCATTGATTCACTTGCAAGAGCAGCGGTGAAAAACGGTATGACAAAGGCCGATGCTCTTGAAACGGCAGCACAGGCAGTGCTCGGCAGTGCAAAGCTTATTCTCGAAAGCGAGGAGCATCCCTGGAAGCTTGTTGATGCGGTCTGCTCACCGGGCGGCACAACAATTGAGGGCGTGTGCGCCTTGCAGGAAAACGGCTTTGAGGCAGCTGTTGAAAAGGCTGTTGAGGCTTCCTACAACAAGGATAAAAGATTATAAAAAATATCACCTGTTATTCCCTGAAAGGGATAGCAGGTGATTTTGTTTTTGTGTCAGTTCTTTTATCTTTTTGTGCACGGCATTGCTGCTCTTGCGGCCTTATCGGCAGTCTGTGCCTGGTCGGGAATCATATTATAAACGGTACCGTTTTCATCCACCATGCTTATGGGCACCTCGGGCAGAATAAGGCGTATAAGTGAAATGAATTTGTTGCTTCTTTCACCGGGAAAGCCCGTTACAAATGTAAGGGGATTGCGTTTTGCAGTGTGGGCGCAGACTGTCATTACAGGGTCGTCACTGAAATAAACTGAAATTTCTCCGCCGTGGCTTTTGGCGGTAGTGTAAAGACGGTCAAGCGCTTCAGGGTCAAATTTTCTGTCCTCGCTATCCAAGGGTATAACGGTAACAACTTCAAGGTCGGCACGGCTCTTTTCTGCTATTGCTTTACCCGCACGGATAAGGTTTTCCGACGATGCCTGCAATGTTGTACAAACAAGAACTGTCCTTTCGTTTTTCATGGAAAATTACCTCCTTTTCCGATTTCATTATAATATTTATAGCTTAAAGCATCCTTAAAATTTCACTGTTCACAGATTTGTTATACATAAACGCTGAAAATGTATCAATATGCTTGACGGCTTGTGACGGATGTGATAAAATATGATGAACGATGTATAAGCATCAGAGAGAAAATACATATTGAAAGGAAAGATTTGTAATGTGGCAGCTTAAAAAAGCTTATTACAGAATTTATCAGAAGGCATTCTTCTTCGCACAGTGCTCACCCTTCTTTGACTGGTCAGAGCCTCAAGTGCTCGAGGGCGCAGGTGCAATCCGCAAGCTCCCCGCACTTGTAAAGGAAAAGGGTCTTGACAATGTTCTTGTTGTAACAGATAAGGGTCTTATGGGACTTCACCTTCTTGACTCACTTTTTGAAGAACTTGAAAAGGCAGGCGTTAAGTACACCGTTTATGACGGCACACAGCCTAACCCCACAATCCAGAACATTGAAGACGCACGTCAGCTTTATGTTGATAACAACTGTCAGGGCGTTATCGCCTTCGGCGGCGGCTCACCTATGGACTGTGCAAAGATTACAGCAGCCAGAGTAACTAACCCCAAGACTCCCGTTAAGAAGATGCGCGGTGTTCTTAAAATCTGGCACAAGCTTCCTCCCTTCTTCGCTGTTCCCACAACAGCCGGTACAGGCTCCGAGGTTACCCTTGCAGCAGTTGTATCTGACCCCGAAACTCACGAAAAGAACGCTTGTAATGACCCCAAGCTCCGTCCCAAGTACGCTGTGCTTGATCCCGAGCTTACAGTAGGTCTTCCTCCTCACATCACTTCAACAACAGGTATGGATGCTCTTACCCACGCTGTTGAAGCTTATATCGGTCACAGCAACGTTAAGTCAACAACACGCTATGCTGAAAAGGCTACAAAGATGATTTTCGAAAGCATCGAAACAGCTTACAAGGACGGTAAGAATATCGAAGCAAGAAACAGTATGCTCTGGGCTTCCTACTATGCAGGTATGGCATTCACAAGAGCTTACGTTGGTTATGTTCACGCTATTGCTCATAACCTCGGCGGCTTCTACGGTATTCCTCACGGCCTTGCAAACGCAGTTATTCTTCCCTATGTGCTTGAGTACTACGGTGCATCTGCACACTTCAAGCTTGCAAGACTTGCTGAAATTTCAGGCGTTAAGACTATCGGCTCCGATAAGGATAAGGCAGAGGCATTCATTGAGGCTGTCAAGACTCTCAACAAGAATATGAACATTCCCGACGGCTTCGACGTGATCAAGGAAGAGGATATTCCCACAATCGTTGAAAGAGCTCTTAAGGAAGGCAATCCTCTTTATCCCGTTCCCAAGATCATGGATAAGGCTGACTGTGAAGCAGTTATCCGTCGTCTCATGAAATAAGAAATTGGCAATAACGGCACATAAACGGCGGTGCAGTATTGCTTATAATTTAATAAGAGATAAAAGAAGTCGGGGCATCGAGCCTCGACTTCTTTTGCACCGCCTAACCCTTTTTTCACCCTCTTGCAGTACCTATGTACAGCTGCGGGGTGAAGAAAAGGGTTTTCTGCATCATTCTTGCCAATTTGACCTTGCTTATAAGGACAAAGGAACAGCAATGCCGTGAAGTGCTTGTTAATAAGTGCTGAGGGCAAGTGAATACTTCAAAGTAACAACAAATGGTCAGGTGTCGAGCCTGACCATTTTTGGCATGGCTTAGGGCTTTTTTTGCCCTCCTCTCTTGCGGTTCCCAAAATTCATAACGGCTTGGTGACTCCCCACAGTGTGGGGAGATGTCAGCTGTAAGCTGACAGAGGGGACGGCCGCCGTCAGCGGCGCCTATGAATTTTGACCACTGCGCCATCATCACCTCACTGTA
>JBGVGP010000221.1:0-8966 GCA_045121735.1 Acutalibacteraceae bacterium | reverse complement strand
CTGTACCCGAAGGGTGCTCCTTGGCCCTGACTACTGACTACTGACTACTGACTACTGACTACTGACTACTGACTACTTGCAAGTATATCCCTTCCCCAACCTTATGTCAACCTTAACTTTTTATAGCATAGCTCACCGAGGCTCCTTACTCCCCCTTTTTCATAAAGTGCCGCCGCAAAATACATTCTGCCTATACCCGACGGACGAAGCAGCTCATACTCACCCGGCAGGTCAAGGTCGTAGCCTCTTATACACAAGGAGCAGGGGGGCACCTTTTCGGCGTCGGTAAAAAGCATTCCGCCGAAAAAATTATCAAAGGGCACCTCACCCGGACAGATTACGGCAGTACAGTCCGGAGCCTTCCCCGAAGGACTGTCACTTACGGTAAGGGCTATGCCGTAATTTTCCATAAGCTCACGGGCAATTTTTTCATAAAGGACTGTGCTTTTTGTGTATACCCTTATTTTTGAAAAAAGCGGCACTAATGCTTCAAGCTTATTTACATAATATCCCTCGGGGTCAAAAACACAAAGTGAGCTTTCAAGCGGCTCTGCCTTAAGCTTACGGATATACTCAAAAGCTGTGTTAAAAAGAAGCTGTGCCGTAAACTCTGACGGCGAAAATTCAAGTGCCTCGGTGCTTTCATCGCAGGGAAAATTCACCTCAAAAAGCACACTGTCCTTAAGCCTTTTAAGCCTCTGTGCCGTTTCCTCAACGGGTATCTGCCCTCTGTATTCCGTTACCGTCACCTTGTAAAACCACTCGCCCTCAGGTATTTTTATCCTGGTCAGGGTAATTTCAGGCAGGGTAAAAATATCCCTTACAAAGCCCGTAAAGCCTCCCGGGGCATCCTTACATTCAACTGTTGCAAACATCAGACCACCTCCTTTAAATATATTAAAAGAAATATACAATGATAACCGTTAGCAAAATAACCAAATATATTACCTTTTTTTCAGCACCGTGAATCGTTGTAAAGCTACCCTTTTTATGATATAATTGCTACAACTATAAAGAAAGGAGAGTGTGTTTGTTTGGGAAAAGTTAAATCATTTTTCACCGAAGTAAAAACTCACTGGAAAACACCTGCTGAAGGTAAGTATGTTCCTTACAGGGAATATAAGGACATCTTCCTGGGCGTTGGCTCAAACTATACAGGTTCAAAAATGCTTGAAAGCATCGGCTTCTGGGCTGCCTGCTACCTGTTTATGTATCACTATGAGCTCCCCTATCTCACCTTCTCATTCATCGGCATTATCAATATGCCCCTTAACTATATCTGGACCCTTATCGGCTGGATTATCAACGACAACCTCGGCTTCCTGCCGAAGAAAACGGAAAGGAAATTCTACGGACTCTATTTCTCTCTTATAGTAATAGGTCTGTATATGATTTTAGGAAAATTCCCCTTCCTTGCAAGCTCAACCAATCCCCTCATCGTTTACCTTAACAATATGGAAAGTATCGGTATCAACGCTACCTCAGCAATGAAGATTCTCGGTACACATATTCTCTGGAACGGCTGGGCAGGCTCAAGAAATATCTTCTACCGTAAAAAGCTTATTCCCAAATACGGCAGATACAAGTACTCTCTTTACTGTGACGTTATTCCCAAGTGTATTATGGTTATCCTTGTCGGCTGGCTTCCCCTTTACGACATCCCCGACATGGTTACAAGAGTATGGACAGCAAACCTTCTGTTTGCCTGCTATAACATCTTCGGCTTCGGTAACAACCTTGAAAATCTTTCAAAAACCATCAGCCCCGATATGCAGGAAAGACTTCTTGTACGTACCTATCCCGTAAAGCTCTCACACTTTGTACATACAATCGTTTCAATTATCATCCCCGTTGTTGTTGACTCCCTTGACAACGAATGGGCTGATATCAACCTTTTCCGCTGGGTATATCCCATCGCGTTCATCGTGCCCGCACTTATCACTATGATTTATGCCGGCAGGCTTCAGGAAAGAATTCCGCAGCCGCCTCTTGAAAAGAAGGTTCAGATTAACTTCTGGGACGGTATGTTCGGTGTTCTTCGTAACAAGTATCTTCTTATCAATACCATTGTAGGTCTTATCGACTCACTCGGTAACGGTATGCTTGCAATTACTACAATTGTTTATCTTTATACCTTCCGACTTGCAGGTCTTCCCTACACAATTATCATCAATCTGATTTCATTCGCGGGTACTCCCCCCGATTTATGCTCACCCTACTTCCTCAAGCGCTTCAGCTATAAGCAGATTATGATTTTCTATCAGCTTACCCGTGCTCTGGGTAATGCACTTATGGTTGCTGCCTTCTGGTTCTGCGGTGACAACGTTCACATCTGCGGTATTGTATGTATTATTGTTATGTTCCTTATGGAAGCAACAAAGACTATCCCCACAACCGCAGGTCACGATATGGGTACACGTATCGGTGACTATCAGATGTATCTTTCAGGTGAAAGACTTGAAAGCTTTGCAGGTGTGTTCGGCTGGTTCACAGGCCCCATCACCTCATTCGTCGGTCTTATTATTCCCCTTATGCTTCTCAAGTACGGCTTTAACAGTAACTGGGACGTTCTTTACATCGATTCTGCCCGTTTCAATATCATTGCCGTTCCCCTTATCATCGACATCATAGGCTATGTTCTTATGACAATTCCCTACTTCTTCTGGGACTATGATAACGAAAAGCAGACCAAGGTTATTCAGGTGCTTCAGCGCCGTGCCGAGGTAACAAGCAGAAAGGCTGAAGAAGAAGGCGAAAAAGTCAGCGGCGGATATATCGGTTAAAGGAGGTATGACATCATGAAAGAGAAAAAAGAAAAAGTTTTCAAGGGCATGACTGCCCCCGTTGATGTACACCTCGATATCCCCGAGGACGAGATATGGACCTATAAAATCGACGGTCTTGCAGAGCCTCACATCAACAAGCCCTTCACAAACTTCACTCTCAAAAAGATTATTTTCACCGTGCTTATCCTCATTGCGGTTGGTCTTTCAATGTACTTCAGTGTAAGAGTTGTAAGCCGTACACCCTTTGAATATAACCAGCTTGAGGACGGCACCTACGAATTCACAAAATTCAACAACACAGGCTACATCGGTCACCTTGATATTGACTATGCAATCGAAATTGTTACCGATGAAAACAACCCCGACGTATCAACAAACTTCACCCTTAAGAAGGATGAAAGCAAGCCTATCACAACAATTCCCCAGTTCTGCTTCAACTGTGACGAAAAGCTTGAAACAGTTTACATCGGCAAGGATGTTAAGGAAATTGACAGCAAGGCATTCTTCACCTGTAAAACACTTAAGCAGATTATTGTTGATGACGCAAACGAATACTACTGCGATATCGACGGTGTTCTTTACAACAAGGATAAGACAGAGATTATCTGCTACCCCATGAACCACGTTGCATATCTTCGTGAAAAGCTCGGCTACAACGATACAATCTGGGCTGACAACGAAAATAACCTCGAGTTCCGTGCAAGATACGAGGCAGACATTCTCACCTACGTTCTTCCCTCAACAGTTGAAACTATCGGTGAGCTTGCATTCTACGACCTTCCCCTTGCAGCACTCTATATGCCCGAGGGTCTTAAGAGAATTGAGACTATGGCTATTATGAGAAACTGGTGGATGACAGACATTTACTCCTACGAGTCAAGCACAGCACAAGACGGTGAAACCGGCTTTACGGCAATTGCAAAGCTCAAGGGCGTTTATAGATCACTTCCCGACGGTCTCGAATACATCGGCTCTGACGCAATGAGCTACAACCGCGTTTGTAACTATCTGCGTATCCCCTCAAGCGTTACCTACATCGGTCACCACGCCTTCTGGGATACAGTTGAAAAGAGCGGTGACAGCTTCAACGGCTACTTCAAGGTTCATGTTTCTATGACTGAAGAGGAGTTCAAGAACAATGTTGAAGCCGGCGACCAGTGCTTCCCCGAATATGACAGCGGTCTTCTTGATAAGAAGGTTGAGGTTATTTACGGTGCTGAAAAGGTTTACGATGATGCCTTTACAGTTAACGAAAAGGAAGACGGCACTGTTGAGCTTGTTGCTGCAACAAACAGAGGCAACGCTAAGGAGCTTAAGCTTGACGCCATCGACGGCAAGGCAATTTCATCAATTGCACATCATCCCTTCAAGTGGGACAGATACATTGAAACTGTTTACATCGGCAAGGACGTCAAGGAGCTTTACGGTGAAAGCTTTGTAAACTTACGTGCACTCAAGAAGTTCGTTGTTGACAAAAAGAACGAAAGCTTCTGCTCAGTTGACGGTGTGCTTTACACAAAGGATACGAAGACTCTCCTTTGCGTTCCCAAGGCATACGAGGGCGACAGTGAATTCACTGTTCCCGTAACAGTTGAGGTAATCAGCCGTTCAGCATTCTCTGACTGTAAGTTTGAAAAGGTTATGCTTCCTGAGGGTCTCAAGAGAATTGAAAGCATGGCATTCCTCAAGGCTGAGGCACTTAAGGAAATTGTTTCCTACAAGGGTGACAGTGTTTATGCTTCACTTCCCGAGGGTCTTGAATTCATCGGTCTTGATGCATTCAACTACGCTTCAGGTCTTACCTATCTTTACATTCCCTCATCAATCAAGGAAATCGGCGCATACAGCTTCACCTACTGCGCAAAGGTTGATGCAGACGGAAATAAGATCGGTCTTAAGGAAGTAAACATCGGTCTTTCAGCGGAAAGCTTCAAGAAGATTACTGCAGGCGAGCATTGGGCTCCCGAATTCAGAAACGCTGAAAATGAAACAGCCGTTCTCAACTACGGCGCTGAAAGAGCATAAAATTTAAAGTTCTTTGATTACTTTCTTTCAAGAAAGTAATGCCCTGCGGCGATAAATGAACAAATAAAAGAACCAAGGCTATTCAGGCCTTGGTTCTTCTTTATTATATACGCATGTATGCACACCTGCGGTGTGATGATATGCAACATCGGCAAGACCGATGTTGATGATATACCAAGGCTTACGCCTTGGATAAAAAAGAAGCAAGTCAATGACTTGCTTCTTTTTTGGTGGAACAATGTCCGAAGAGTGCGAACATTGCTCCATAGCGGCCTTTTCACCGTTAAAGGCGGCTTCAATATCATCAAACGGAATGTCATCCACGGTGACAGGCTTATTGCTTCCGTTGATAATCAGTGTCAGGTGGTCATCATAAAGATATATGGAATGAACGAAGATATTTATGATGGCTCTTCTCTTCATCATATCTTTACCGGGGAGCTCACAAACATAATTGAGAAAGGCTAACACCTGAGCCTCGGTGAGAATGACTCTCTTGTTCTGCTCTTCTGCAAGCTGTGCCTCGAGCCTTTCCTTTTCCTCCTGACGGCGGTTGATTCGTTCTGTAAGTGACACTGCATCACCGCCCTTTTCAATAGATATCCACATATTTTCGATAGCATCATCAATTTCCTTGATTGAGCTTTTGAGATATTTAATTGACATATTGTCGGGATTTCTGCTGCACTCATCGGAAACCTTTTTAGCAATATACTGCATCCTTTCGTCTGTCAGAAGCTTAAGACATTCGTCGATAACAAGATTTTCAATAAACTGCTTATTGATTGACTTTTTATTGCAGTTCTTTTTACGTGCACCCTTGCAGGCATAATAGTAATACATCATACCCGATTTTCCTGTTCCGCTGACACCAATCATCATTTCCTTGCAATGACCGCAGAAAAGCTTGGTGGTTAAAATATAGGCATCATCACCTGTTGTTTTTGCCTGAGCATGTCTGTTTCTTTCCAAAATTTCCTGTACCCGATAGTATAAATCATCCTCGATGATTCTCGGCATACCGCCGGGAGTCTCCTTTCCGCTGTATAAATAATAGCCGATATAGCGTTTGTTACTCAGAAGCCTTGTAAGGCTTGTTAAGCTGAACGGATTTCCGATTGAGGTTTTTATCTGCCTTCTGTTAAGGTCCCTGATTATTTCAGTTTTAGGCTCACCCCGTGCATAGCGTTCATAGATTTCTCTTACGATTTCTGCCTCAGCCTCGTCAATATAAAAGGTTCTGTCCTTTTTGTTTACCTTGTAGCCAAGCCCCGGATTGCTTCCGTTTGAAAGGCATTTTTCTGCATTGAGTGCAAGACCTCGGTTTATCTTCTGTGCCAGCTCAACGGAATAATATTCAGCCATACTTTCAAGCAAGCCCTCGACGAGAATACCCGATGCATCATCCGTTATATTTTCTCTTGCCGAGATAACACGGACTCCGTTTTTTCTCAGCTTGTATTTGTAGGTTGCACTTGCGTATCTGTCACGGGCAAAGCGGTCAAGCTGATAAACAAGCACACCCTCAAAGGTGCGTTTTTCACTGTCGGCAATCATACGCTGAAAATCCGTGCGGTTATCCGTGGTACCGCTTTGGGCTCTGTCAATATATTCACCGATTACCGTATAATCGTGAGCCTTGGCATATTCATAACACACCTTTAACTGTCCTTCAATTGATTGCTCCGTCTGTCTGTGACAAGAGAAACGGGCATATATTACAACATTCATTTTAGTCCTCCTTAATTGATGTTTTCATTTTATTTCTTTTTATATTTATTGTCCAATGTGCGAATTTCCCCGATACCAAAACGATATCGGGGAATGTTTATTTTAATGCTGTTCTATCCATTTATTATAGTAATTTCTGCCTTCTTCACTTTCATAAAATGCCTTTATTTCAGAAGCCACCGCCGATGCAAAGGAATCAAGCATTTCCTTTGATACCTCAACCTGATTGTAATCAATATTATTGCAGGCGCTTGACTTTGCCTTATCGTCAAAACCGACACAAATACAATTTATCTTGTTATCTGACATTGAATTCCCCCTTTCTTATCGAGCATCCCGGTCTTTATTTCTCTGACGCTGTAAAAAACGGCTGTAATACTCACAAGCCTTGAGAAGAAAATCCTCACGCTCTTTGGGAGTAGTACAGCCTTTAAGATATTTATCGACAGCCTCGACCTTGATTTTTATAACCTCTTTCTGATTTGCCTTGGGCTTTACCATTATCGAAAAGATCTGGTCCATATCAAGCATCCCTGCCTGAGAGAGGTTTTTCATCTCTTGAGCCTGTGAAAGTGACGGAGTTGCTTCCTCGGTTTCAATGGTTTCAAGAAGCCACGCTGTTTGATACCTTGCTTACAATTCTTGAACTGATACTGGCAAAGCCCGAGGAAAAGCAGATTCCCATATCACCCGAGCTGAGATTCGAAATCCAAAAGCTCGATAAATATATTAAACAACTTTTCTCCGTCAACAAAGGATACGGAGTTGAATACAAAATGATTGTGTAGATGTGTTTTGGTGTTCAGATGAGTGGTAACAATAACTTCGTATCTGTCACCCCATAAGCGTTTTGCAGTTTCAACACCGATAGCGTGACATTCCTCGGGGGTGACCTCACCATCTTTAAAACTTTGGTAGCCGTGATACGCTACAACCTTATCCTTTTTACCGAACTGACGTTTTGTTTCTGACATCATTTCATAGGCTCTTTCAACCTCGCAGTTGATGCCGGTAACGAACAATTCATCATCAGTTTTTGCGCCGTCACTTGCATACTCAATTACATTCTGAAGTGAAGTTTTATCGGGATTTTCTGCATAGTCCAAGACCTTTTTCAGAGAGCCTGACACTTTCCAAAGACTGGTAGTTGCCATTATTTATTCCTCCTGAATATTTCCTTCGGCTCGTAGCCAAGACAAACCTGTCTGATATATTCCGACAGGCTGAGTCCGCATTTATTTGCCTTGGCAGTAATCTTAACTTTTTCTTTTTGAGTAACTCTTACATAGATACTCTTGTTTCGTTTGTCTTCCATTTGAAAACTCCTTTACTTGATATTCGGGGGTTAAGGGACCGCCCTTCCCATCGGAAAATGCCATACATTTTCCCTGCTTGTTACACCATAGGACAAAGTCCCACGGCGTAAGTCTTTCTCTAAGCCGAACTTTCATATCGGCAATTAAATTTAAGGTACATTAACATTCCTCCAATCTGCCTTATGGCGATATTTATGTAGAAAAGTGCAAAATTTGCACTTTCAGAAATTGCAAGGTGCAAAAATTTTAGGGAACAAATCACGCTAATTTACAGTCAGTTTGTTCCCTATTTTTTTATACCAGCCGAAGAAGAAATCGGTTGCTTATTCGCATTCGTTTCAAAAAGCCGCACCGCCTTATATACTTAGAGTTACTACATACTTAATTAAAACTATATATTCTTCTCTTCGGTCAGTATATAGTCTCATTTAACTCTCAGTCTTATTTCTTTCCTGAAAACGGAATACGGAAGGTTTATTTTTCGGTTGGTTGTGGCAGCTTCGGATAGATGATATTTGCTCTTGCGAAGCCTTGCTTTTTTCGTTCAATCAGTCCGTAATCGTCAAGCTCCTTGAAAATCTTTGTTGCTGTGTTGTGCCCGAGGTTAAGCAGCTTACAGGCTTCATCAATAGTGAGGAAAACCACTACTTTGTTCTGCTCATCAATCCAGGCGTTGCTTTCAGATAAGCTCGCTCTGTCGAGAATAATTGCATAAAGGAGCTTTGCATTGTTTGAAAGCTCACGATATTTTTTATCGCAAACCAGTACCTTTGGCATACGGTAAAAATTGTGCTGTTGCATTTCAGCACTCGAATAATACTTCATGTTTTTTTGCTCCTTTTCGAGTAGTAATTAGGGCATTCAATTATTTCTGCCCTGAAGCTTTGCTTGCATATAAGTGTGCATCTTCTGCAAAGCTCGTGATAGGTGATTCTGTTTCTTTCGTTCAGGAAAAATGACCATTCTTCCTTTCGCTTTTTCGTCATTGGCGGCATGCGTTCAATCCTTTCTTTTAGTGTAGTGTTTCGGGTTGATTTTTGAGGAAATTTTTCTTTGTAAGGCTTTTAATTTTCATAGCAATATAACTTCATTCTTAATACATCAAAAG
>JBGVGP010000220.1:0-3873 GCA_045121735.1 Acutalibacteraceae bacterium | reverse complement strand
TATATCCTCACTGAAATGTTGCTTGAGCCATTCAAGCATTTTCTTCCTTTCAGAGGTTGTTTTTACAAGTGTCATTTTTTCAACCTGCCTTTTCAAAATTGTTTGCACGTGCAATTTCTGCCTTTTCTTCTTCGGTAAGGTCACCCACACCCGTCCACAACTTGAAGCCTGCGCCCTCTCTTATGTGCTTACCTGTAACCTCATCCGTAAGCAAAGGAATAAGCTCACAGAAAACTGCTTCGAATATTTCACGGCAGCTCATATTGCCGCCTTCATTCACAAGCCGTGCCTGTGCCTGACTTGCCTTAAGGTGTCTGTCAAGGTCTTCCTTACCGAGAGCAGCACGCTTTTCTTCAACCACCTTGTCAGTTATGTACCGAAGCCGAAGCATATCAACCTCTTTTTCAGCTTCACCCTTATTTACAAGGCGCATTCTGTATTTTTCATACATTGCCTTCATGCACTGAAAATAGCGTTCATCAACTATTGTGTATTTCCACTCCTTAGGAAGCTTATCCTCCTTCCAGGCGTGCTCCTTGATTTCAATAAACTGCTCCTCAAGGTGATTCACGTTATTAAAAACCTGTGCTTTATCTTCCATAGTCTACTCCAGCCTTATCATTGTGTATTTAAAGAATCTATACCCGAAAGCATCCACGCCACTTTCTACCGTTTCAGGATCCACAAAATAACCGGGACGAAGCTTCACCTGCTCCTTATAGGTAGAAGCTCTTGATATCACTTTTTTGGTTATCCTCGGCTCCTGTAAATTACGGCTGCAGCTGTAGCGTTTTCCCATCAGCCGTCCAACCGTTCTGAAGGTTTTGTCCGAATATTTCATAAAGTAGTTTGCAAGCAGACGGTAATCACCGAAATCATCAAAAGGAGTGCAGGTCACTCTGCCGTGCTTCCAACACTTGTTGCACTCGGCAATCGGTATTTCATTCTGCGCAATGTGAATGTGTCTTGAACCACGCTCTCCGATTTCAAACACGTACACGTACTTAAACTCTTTATCTACCTTACGGTACACCGCCCTCATTTTCCGAAGATACTGCTGAATGTCCTTTTTCATTTCCTCTGCAGTTCGGTATGGTTCACCGGGCTTATGCTTATAATGCAGCACAAGGTGATAATCTCCACCCTTGAAATTGGTATTCATTATCCACCTGAGCTTGTTCTCTGCATTTCTTCGGTTGACCTCTTCCATCTGCACAGAGGTCTCCTTCCTTCTTTTGGCGCGAGGCTCACCTTTTGCACGGCATTTATAGGTGTGATATTTCTTAATCTCAATCGTTGCACCTGCAACAACAGTCATTTCTATGTATGCCATTTTTAACCTCAATTTTGTTCTAAAGTTAATATAGTTAAGAGCCGTCTAAAGAGGCCCTTCCCCTCTTTATTTTTAATTCTTATTTTGCATTTCATCTCTCACTTGCCTCGCCCTTTGGGAGAGGTGTCACGAAGTGACGGAGAGGGTCAGGCGGTAAGTTTGACACTACTTTATAAAAGTGGTATAATATGTATAGGTTATTTACCTTACCGCCTTCGGGCGCACCTCACATCAGTTGCCGCTGCTGTGGGGATTTTCTTTTTTTATCGTGCTTTCAAACTGTTCCATAAAGGTATTGAAGCCTGCCAGCATCATTTCAAGGTAAGTCCTTGCCTCGTCGAGCTGGCTTTCGGAGAGCTTGTCCGTAAAATCGTGAGAAACGACTCTTTGTCTAATCACCTCGGTAAGTTTACCTACCGTTCTGATAAGCTTGATTTCTTTTTCCTGACGTCCTCCTAAACTAGCCATCAAATCCATCATAGTTTCAATAGCATCATCTCTTTTTTTCATTTCTGCTAGGGCTGCCTCGTCAAATAAAAATCCCATAATAAAAACTCCTTTAAATTTATAATCCGTACACCTGCTTAACCATTTCAACCTCTTTGTCGGTGAGGTTTCTGAAATCATCTCTGCCGTTACCGCATACAAAGAACGTGCCGCAGATAATATCACAGTGTGTGCCTCTGTTAATTGGCAAATCCTTTATTTTGCCTTCTTCGTTCACAACAAGCACCATACCGGGAAGGCTTCTGTCTCTTGTTGTTTCAATGTAGCCGCCTACAACCTCCTGCATCGACTCAAGGTCACCTCGCAGGAACTGTTCATAAGGCTCCTTGCCCGGCTCAACCACCATTACACGCAAGCTGTTACATCCTGCCACCTTCACTCACCTCCTTATCTGCTTGCTTACCTGCGCCCTCAGTACAAGGGGTGCAGTATTTTCTTTTAAGCTGAACCTTTTCGAGAATTGCCTTATCTGCAATTCTTTCATAAGCCGCAGCTGAAAAGAGTGCTTCGTGAAGCTCCTGCTGAAGCTTAACGTTCTGCTCGCCTTTGCTTCGTGCAAGCTCCTCAAGCGCCTTGATTTTTTTCTGCTGCTCAACAATTGTAAGCTCCAGGCTCTGACATCTGATGTCAAGGGCGCTTCTCTTTTTCTCTGCTTCCTTGAGCTGCCTCATAAGGCCGTTGATTGTATCTGTAAGAGCTGCATCAAGCTCCTTACGGTCCTTTTTGCTGATTTTCTTAAGCGGATTTTTCATTTTTTCTTACCTCCTGATATTTTGATTTGCTTCTTTTTTCTTCGAGCCATTCTAAAAGGTCGTCCTTGTTGACTCTCCAAATGGCTCCTTTACCCGGAAATATCTGATACCCGGGAAAATTGCCTGCTATTGACTGCTTTCTTAAATAGTCTTCGTTGTAGCCGAGCAGCTGACCTGCAAGCACAAGGTCAAAGATGTCGGGAAGTTCATCAAGCCTCGGTATTTTTGTAGCCTTCGGCATTTTTATTTACCTCCTTTGGTCGGTTGGGTTCTCTTTGGTCGGTTGGTTTTATCAGTAACCATTAGTGTATTTCGGTGTGTTATTATTTGAAAAGGCTTCATATTTGTTTTTGTGCCTCTTTTCAACCTTAACAACACACTTCTTTTTTCTCGGTGGTGTTTGAAAAGGTTTCTTTTTTCCAGTAAAATGGTTAAAATTAGAATATGACATTGTTTTTCTTCTCCTCCTGTGTTAAAATAAGCAAAATTCATTTAAAAGGAGGCTTTTCTATGTTGCCTGCTAAAATCTCTCTTGAACTTCAGGACAAAGAAATAATTATCGATGCTTTAAAATTCTTATTGGATGATATGGAAGAAGAAAGAAAAACTTTTTCTACTACATCCGAAGTAATTAAAAGCGGAATAATGGACGGTATTAACAGCTGCAGAGAAACTTTAAAAGTTTTTCAACGTGATATACCTTTAAGTGGTCAAAATGTTTACGATATACATTCAGCCCTGTCGGCTTATCTTGACTTTTCGGAATTTTGTATAAGCAACTCAACCGCACAAGAAAAAAATTTTGCTTTAGATTTAAGGAAAAATATAAAATCTGCTCTTGCAAAATTTAAACCTATTTACGATTACTTGATGGCTGAACATAACTGACATTAATTTTTACATCTTTTTTGCTTATCTTTTTTCTTTCCTCTTGCACCTTCAATGCCGAAGGTGTTTTTCTTTTTCTATCAAGATATTTTTTTCGCATCTCTTCAATGTAGCTCTCCAATCTCTTCTCACCTCTCTTTCCCCGCCGCCTCACCGTGGCGGTTTTTCTTTGGTCGGTTGGTGTTGTGTCCTTTAGGAAACCTCTTGCGCAAAAAAAATTTCCATGAGTCTGTCATCGGACAAATCAAGTGCCTTTCTAATGGCAACAATCTCAGGTTGAGAAAAAGAACTTTTACCGTCGAGCTTTGAGTACAAAGTCTTTTTAGCCATACCAATCTCGCGAGCTAATGACGGAATAGTATAATCTTTTTTCAACATTTCAATTTTTAACTC
>JBGVGP010000219.1:0-3836 GCA_045121735.1 Acutalibacteraceae bacterium | reverse complement strand
CGCAATCCATTTTACATACCTTTACTTCACCGTCAAGCTCGTCTCCAAGCTCATCAATAACGGGTGAAAGCATCTGACAGGGGCCGCACCAGGTTGCCCAGAAGTCAACAAGCACAGGGCATTCCTTTTCGTTTAAAACCTCTGCGTCAAAATTGTTTTTTGAAAGCTCAATGTATGACATAACTTTACCTCCATATATTTATTTCATAAGCAGCACGAATGCATTTGCAATTATTTTAAATAACGAAGCAAAAATATTTACAAGATTTGCAAGTCCGTTACTGCTATTACTTGTGTTACCTACAGTACCGCTCGGAATTGTGCCGGTTATTTCTGTAAGCTTTTTGGTTCCTGCGTCATAAGAGGTAAACTGCGGATATGCAGAAAAGCTTTTTACGGTCTGCTGATTTTTGCTTCTGAGAATCTTAAGAATAAGAGTATCAATTGTTTTGGGAATTTCACCGTGCTCAATATCTCTTACAAACCAGGTGTAATCAGGGAAAAGACAGGTTGAAGCATCAACTATAAGGTCATCTGAAATATAATCAAGGTTGCCCTTCTTTTTTGCTGAGTTGATATAGCTTGCACTTAAGGTTTTACCGATGTCTGCGCTTTTTGCACCGAAGGAGATATCCTTAAGGCTTACCTTGCCGTCAGCCTGAACATTACTGCTTTCAATCAGGGGAAGGAAGGCTATATTGTATTTTGCGATAACGGCAATCTTCATTCCGGCCTTCTGATATTCCTTGAGCTTTTTATCAAGAACAAGCTTTACCTTACTGTGGTAATTATCAATTTTCTTTATAAGGCCTGCATACTCACTCTCACAGCCAGCGAAGATATATTTTTTTGCATCCTCGTAATCATCCTCACCTACCATAGCCCAATAGGAAGGCATCGTAGCGTAGGTTGTACGAAGAAGCTCCGGGAAGACCTCAACCTTAAGCTCTTCAAAAATACTTGTTGCAAGGCTTGTACCCATACCAAGCATATTAAGAGTATAGGTTACGTTAACCACAGCTGAAAGAAGTGCTGAAATCTCATCGTCGCCCATATAATCATTTGCATAGCTGTTTATTGTTGTTGAGTCAAACTTGAGCTTACCTGCAAACAGCTCACTGCAGATTGTTGAGCCCTTGGCTGCGGAAGCGTAATAAATCACGGTATCTACCTTTGAACGGCCGTATCTGCAAAGATAAGCAGAAACAAAGCATGCGCCCATACATCTGCCGACAAGATTTACCTTCTTTTTACCTGTTGCCTTAAGCACTGCACTGATGTAATCGGAAAGCTCCTCGGCAGTCTCCCAGGGGTCAAGACGGGGGTCATAATTAAAAACATAGTCCTTAAGACCGAATTTCTGTGTCTTTGTTTCGGGAGCTGCGCTGTGCTTGATATCGGTGCCCTTTTTGGGATTACCGTTTTTATCAAGTGTACCTGCAGAATAATACTTTGCCAGTGTCTCATTAAGAACATCACCGTAGACAGACCAATCAGAGGACAGAAGGCTTGATGCAAATGCAGAAAGAAGCTCCTGACTGTTGGCAAGAAGAATGTCCTCGATTTCTTTTTTTACGGGCCATACCTGCTTACCGCTTTTATAAACCTTCTGCGTTGCACCGGCAAGGTAAACAGTGGGCAAATCATTTTCATAGCTTGTTGCCGCAGCAGCTGATATGCTCATCACGCCGAAAAGTGTAATAATTACCAGAAGAACGGAAACTGCTTTTTTTAACACCATATTCATAATGTTACCTCCAATAATAAAACTTTCCCAATATAAAGCAATATATATAGTATAATACCACATATTATCAAATCATTCAATAGTAGTAAAGAATTTTTCTGTTAAAACATTGTGTAAACAAAAAAACATCTGCCTGTCAGCTTATACTGACGGGCAGATGCCGTTTATTTAATTATTTCTCCCAGGGGAAGATGTAGTCAAGACCGAGGTCATCACGAACCTGATTCATTTCCTTCTGAACTGATTCATTGATGGGCACACCGCTGTCCTTTCTCTGCATCCAGATATCGTACTCTTTTTCACCTGCAGTGTAGATTCTGTCTTCGCCGGGAGCCTTCTTAGCGGCTCTTACACCGCGGATGATGTCGCCTGCCTTCTTTCTTGCAATTTCTTCACCGAGGAAGTGCTCAGTGTCGATAGCAATGAAGAAGTGACCGAGCTGATAGGGACGGATGTTGCCTTCAGCATCCTTACCGTCAAGATCCTTACCGTATGCGCCGTCCTGAAGAATTGATGAAAGGAATTCTACGAACATTGCAAAGCCGTAGCCCTTGTAGCCGCCGAGTGCTTCACCGATACCGCCGAGTGTTGTAAGAGCAGCTGTACCCTGACGGATCTTCTTAAGAGCAACGCCTGCATCGCCTTCAACGGGGTTGCCTTCGATATCGATTACTGTACCGGGATGAATTTCTTCACCGATTCTCTCGTAGTACTCAACCTTACCGTTCTGTGTGATTGAGGTTGCGCAGTCGAAGTTGAAGTCGAAATCTTCATCAGTGGGAACGCCGAGAGTGAAGGGGTTTGTACCGAACATACCCTCAACACCGAAGGTGGGAGCAACTGAGGGACGTGCGTTTGTACCGGTCATACCGATGCAGCCTGCCTTTGTTGCCATTGTGGTGTAATAGCCTGCAATACCGTAGTGAGTTGAGTTGCGAACTACAACCATACCCATACCGTACTTCTTAGCCTTTTCAATAGCCATGGTCATAGCCTTGTGGCCGATAACCTGACCCATACCGTGGTGACCGTCAACAACTGCTGTTGTTTCGGTTTCCTTGAGGATTTCAAAGTTTGTTTCTGCAAACTGGATGCCTGCCTTGATTCTGTCGATGTAAACGGGCTTGAAACGGTTGCAGCCGTGTGATTCAATACCGCGTCTGTCAGATTCAAGAAGAACGTCAGTTACGATTTCTGCTTCGTCAGCAGGAACACCGTAGCCTACGAATGCATCCTTGATAAAGTCGTGTGTTGTTTTCCAATCGAGTATTACCTTACCCATTGTTATCACTCCTGTTTATTATTTATTTTTGTTTTTTATTTTACCGGTTATTAAAATTAATTTTACCGGAACTTTTACATTTTTGTGTCGAACCAAAGCCCTGACTACTGACTACTCTTATTCCTTTTCTTCCCAGTTCATTGCACGGGAAACTGCCTTCTTCCAGCCGTCGTAGTACTTGTTTCTTTCTTCCATATCCATTTCAGGCACGAATACCTTATCAACCTCACGGTTGCTTTCGATATCCTCAAGGCTATCCCATACGCCTACTGCAAGACCTGCAAGGTATGCTGCACCGAGAGCTGTTGTTTCAACTGTCTTGGGACGGTTAACCTTTGTCTGTGCCATATTAGCCTGAATCTGCATCATAATGTTACTTACGGAAGCACCGCCGTCAACACGAAGCTCGCTGATGTCGATATTTGAATCGTCCTTCATTGCTTCAAGAAGGTCTGTCATCTGATAAGTGATAGATTCAAGAACTGCTCTTGCGATGTGCTTTCTGTTAACGCCTCTTGTAAGACCTACGATACAGCCTCTTGCGTACATATCCCAATAGGGAGCGCCGAGACCTGTAAAGGCAGGAACAAGATAGCAGCCGTTTGCATCGGGAACGCTTTCAGCAAGCTCGTCACAGCGCTTGGGGCTGTCGATAAGCTGAAGCTCGTCACGAAGCCACTTGATAACTGAGCCTGCGTTGAAGGCACTACCCTCGATTGAATAGGTTGTTTTGCCGCCTACGCTCCATGCAACACCTGTAAGAAGATTATTCTTTGATTCAACTCTCTTTTCACCTGTGTTCATAAG